>NZ_BAAFGR010000025.1:0-61368 GCF_041154655.1 Nocardia sp. JMUB6875 | reverse complement strand
ACCCGGGAGGGGGCGGGCGCGTACGGCTCCGGCTCGTCGCGGTGGTCCGGTTCCGGGCGGCGGCGTTCGGCCGCGTCCGGGTCGCGCCGGGGGCCGCGCCGGGTGGGCGCGGCTTCGCGGTCGCGGACCGAGGGATCGATATCACGTGGCATGGGTTACCCCGCAAGCGCTTTCGGGATGGTGGCGTGTTCGGGGAGGATCACCCCGCAGCCGAGGGAGGCCGCGAACGCGGCCGCTTGATAGCGGTAGCAGCGGCGGATCTTCAGGCGCGCCTGGGTGGACAGGTCGCGGGTGATGGCTTCGATGCGGGGCAGGTCGCCGCGCAGCGGTTCGGTGATGGTGACCAGGGCGCCGAAGCGGGTGACGCCGTGGCCGCGGGCCTGCTCCTCGCGGGCCTGCTGGGTGGCGCCGACGCGCAGGGTGGCCGCCGCGGAGACGACACCGCGCTCGGATTGCTGTGCCACCAGGGCGTTCTTGTAGTCGTCGTCCACGATCTGGGCGGCGTCGCCGGCCGAGTGCGGGCGGTAGACGATGGTGATGCGCTTGCGCGGCACCTCCGGGTTGGGCGCGAGCAGCCGCTGCAGCACCCGCTCATCGACCGCGCCCTCGGGGGCGGTGTCCATCTCCCAGGTGACCGAGCGGCCGCCGTCGTGAATGAAGTGGTCCCAACGCTCTTCGTGCGAAACCGGGCCCGCGTCGGCCCAATCCAGCCCGTGCCCACCGGGTTCGCCCGCGGCCACCTCGAGATCGGCCTGGGAGGCCGGGTCGTAGCTGCGGCGGATGAAGGAGATGATCTCGTCGGCGGCCATGGGCTGGGCGCGAACTCCGGCCTCCGCCAACGCCGCACAGATGCCGGGCAGCCGGCGGCCGATCTCCACGGCCTCCTCGGCCGGGTTCTTGCGGCGTTCGGCGGTGGTGGCCTTGAAGGTGATGGCCACCCGCGGCAGCAGCTGCACCCGCTCCTGCGGTAGCTCGGTGGCCAGCTCGTACATGACCTGCTGCGCCAGATCCGGGGCCTCGGGCCGGGTGATGGTGGAAACCTCGGTGAGCAAGCGGTTTCCGGTCTCGGGCACGGTGTCGATGACCGGCACCACCGCCACGATGTCGGAGGTCTGGCCCAGCGAGGCGAGGAAGGTGCCCCAGGCGCCGACCCAGCGGTCGATGACCGGCTGGTCGACGGCCTCGTGGCCCTGCGGCCAGGCCCGCAATACCACTGTGTACTGGGCGAATTGCGGTAGGTGGATCATGCCGAAGCTGTAGCCGCCCGCGTCGATGCCCTCGTACAACCGCGACGGGGCCATCAGGCCGGGCAGGCGGGTGACGCCGCCGGGGATCCGGGAGAAGCGCCCGCCCCGGTACACGTGCTCGCCCTTGGATCGGCCGCGCAACCAATGGAACATCATCAATCCGTTCTCGTAGCCGGAGCGGCCCCCCGTCCGCCACACCAGTGGAACCATCACGACGGTGCCGATGACCGCCACGAACAGCGCCGGTTTCGGTCCGGCCACCAGCGCCGTCAGCAGCGCGGTGATCACGACGGCGAAACCGACCACGGTCTCGCCCCAGCGCAGGCCGAAAAGTCCTGCGCTGCGGGGCTTGTTCCACAGGCCGTACGAGCGGCGCTCGTAGGTGTCGGTCATCGTCATCGCGGAATGGTGCTCCTGCCGAGGTCGGGGGAACGGTTGACCCAGCGGTCACCGGCCACGTCGCCCGCCGTGTTCTCGGCCTTGCCGAGCGACGCGGTCGCGGCCCGCACCTGGGCGACGCGGTTGGCCACGCGGGACGCTCCCGAGGGTGCGCCTGACGGTACTGCGCCACCGCCGCCCTGGGCGGCAGGACTCGCGGCCGCACCGGCGCCTCCACCACCACCGCCGCCCGGCCGGGGCACGGGTGTCGGCCGCGGGGCACCGCCGCCTCCGGGTCCGCCCGGACCGCCGGGCCGCGGCGGCCGTCCGCCGCGCCCCATTCCGGCGTAGCCCGGCGCACCGGTCGCCGCGCGCGGGGCGACCGCACGCGAACCGACCGCGCCCAGCGCCGCGATGCCGACCAGGGTGCCGGTGGTGGCGGCCAAACCCGAACCGCCCGAACCCACAATGGCGACCTCGCCGGCGGTGGCCAGGCGCATGAGCGCGGGCAGCACGAAGGCGACGCTGCCCAGCAGCACGATGGCGACCAGCATGCGCTGGGCCTCATCGGCGTCGGGCAGGTTCACCGTGCCGGTGCGCTCGTCGGTGGCGCCCGCGGTGGTGAAGGCGATCATGTAGACGATCGCCGCGACCGGCTTGTACAGCATGAACGCGATGATCCAGCGGATCAGCTTGTTGTAGGAGCTGCTGCCGATGCCGGTACCGGATCCGGCCGCCGCCAGCGGCAGCACACCCGCCGCCACCACGAGCATGCCCTGGCGCACGATGGCCAGCACGATCTGGGCCAGCGCGCCGAGCAGGCCGACGATGGCGATGATCAGCACCAGGCCCGGCGAGAAGGCTTGCAGCTTGGTGGTTTTCACCATCAGCTCGGCCATGTTCTTGGCATTGCCGTTGGTGGAGTCGTCGATGATCCACTCGGAGAACTTGTCCGAGGCCTGGGTGGCGGCCACGATCACCGCGCCGAGCATCCACGAGCTGAACACCACGCGCGCGAACATCCGGAAGGAATCGGTCGCCTCATTGACCGCGGCTCCCCGTCTCGCCTGCGCGAGTCTGAATCCGGTCAATATCACCGACGTCATCAAGAGGATGATCTGCGCCTGATAGGTGTAGTCGTTGATCTTCGTGAACAGCGTGCCCGCATCGCTGACTCTGTCGTTGGGCAGCTTCATCCAGAAGGTCAGGGCCAGGATCAACGCCTCGCCCAGGCCGTTCATCAGCGAGTCCACCACCTTGCCGAAGGTGGAGTCCCATGCCTTGTCGCGCACGGTGGCGGCGGCATCGGTCGGGTGGGTCGCGACATTGCTGGCCTTGCACGCCGCCGAGGCCGCGTCACCCAGCGAGAGGCCGGGCACGCCGAGACCGTCGAGCGAGTCGTGTAATTCGTTGCAGGCCTGGTCGTACCCGTAGGTCTGGCCGTAGGCCACCGTCGGGGTCGCGATCATGACGGTGAATACGACCGCGAGGATCGTGAATAGCCGCCTCAGCATGTGGTCCACCTTTCGATGGGTCGCGATGCCGCGTCCTGAAGTATTGCCGGACGAACATGTGTTTCCGGATGTGGCGCTGCGGGATTCACCATCGGGTCCACCCCGCCAGCGAGTCCACGTTCTCGGTTTGCGACGTCTTGGACGTCGCGGGCTTGAGCCGCCAGTCGCCGGCGTCCCAGACCATGATCAGCCGCACCGCGGCCCACCACTGCTTGTTGTCGAGCACCGGGCCGCGCACGGCCAGCCGCACGATGGCCATATCGTCGGCGTAGTTCTCGATCTGGAAGGCGTCGGGGGCCACCAGATAGCGGGTCACCTTCTCCGGCTGCTGTTTCGGCAGCCGCTGGTCGGCCAGCGCCTGGTCGTAGGCGGCGAGCTGGTCGGCGCCCACGCGGACCTCGCGCACGTAGAGTTCGCGGTCGGCCGGGCGGGCATTGAGCCGGTAGGTGATCTGCGCCGCGGCCAGCGCGGCGCCCTGCGGGGTGTGCGAATAGCCGACGGCCACACCGTTTTCCAGGCGGGTCGGACCGTCGGAGGTGGAGAAGGGCACGGACGCGCCGTGCACCCGCTGCCAGCCGTGCGGATCGGTGGTGCCCTGCGGGGCGGCGGTGAGCCAGTCGGTGTCGGAGGCGCGGCGCTGCTTGGACGGATCCTGCGGCAGCGGCTGTCCGGCCGAATTGTTGGGGATGTCGACGCGGCGGCCGAACAGATCCACCTCGGGCGAGGCGAATCCGGTCACGCCGGTATCGGAGGTGGTCACCGGGTCGGTGCCCTCGTTCTTCGTGCTCGGCTTGGACGAGCCGTGGCTGAAGTAGACGACCAGGCCCGCGACGACGATCACCGCGACCAGCGCTGCCGAGGCGATGACGCCGAACGAGATGCCGTCGCGCTCGGACGGCTCCTTCTCGCTCATCGTTTCGCCTCCACGGTGTCGTTTGCCAGAGTGGTTGTGCCAGTGGACAAATCAGCTGCCCGTACCCCTCAGGTCGGCAGCAGGGCCAGCGCGATACCGCTGGCCGAGGTCGCCATGACCGCGCCCAGCAGGCTCATCGCCACCCCGTGCGATGCGTCGTTGGCGGCCCAGTCGCCGTCGCGGAACGCGTACCAGGCCCGCCCGGCCGCCAGGATCATCCAGGCCAGGCAGAACAGCAGCACGCACCACAGCAGCCAGTCGACGAGCTGCATCAGCGGGCGGATCACGTCCGCCGGCATCTGTTTGTAGGCCAGTACGGCCACGGCGGAGGACATTAGGTGATCACTGCGTTCATGATCGTGCCCGCACTCGTGGCGACAATCCCTCCGATCATGGCCCCGGCCACCATCTTCGGCGACTCCAAACCGCCTCCTGTCCATTTCTCCCAGGCGAACCGGCCACCGGCGTAGGTGATGCCCAGGATTCCCGACAACAGAACGAACCAGGTGAAATACCGAACCAGCTTCAGCAACTTGTCCGACGCGGGCGGCGCCTCGGGGGTCGGATTCCCGACCTGGGCGAGGTACTGCCCGTACACGTCGTGTACGGCGAGGAGCATGCTCATTGTCTGTCCTTCTCCAAAAGCGAACTGCTAGTAACAATTTCGCCGATGACCGGGCTTCCCGTCCAACCGGCGGTGCGAACTCTTTCGGTTAAGCGCCCTTCCATCCCGGCGGACCGGGAAACCTCACGTGCCCAACGCATCTCAGAAAACGAACGCATCTCGGGAACCGAACGCATTCCGTCGACGATCATGATCACTCCTCCGGATCGTCGTCGTCGGAGCGGGGTGCGTCCAGCGCGTCCTGGACCGCGGCCAGGATGCCGGAGCCGAGCTCGCGCACATCCGCCGTAATCTCCTCCAGCGGATCGGATTTGCGCTTGCGCTGCTGCGGCAGCGGGTCGCCGGGCGACCACACCGGCAGCTGGTCGGACTCCACCAGCGTCCACTCCTCGTGCCACGGCAGCTGCCAGACCTGGCCCGCCAGCGAGCCGACCACATCGCGGTAGCGGCGGATCTCGGCCGGAATCCGGCCCGGCCGCGCGGCCACGGTGATCAGGCCCAGCACCTCACTCGGACCGGCGAGCCCGGCGTGATGCTGGCGCAGCAGGTCGTGGGCGCGGGTGAGCCCGGGAATGGTCTCGCGGGCCACCAGCACCACGAACGGGGATTCGCGTTCGAAGACGCCGGGCCAGCGGCGGTACGAATCCGCCGCCGGGGCAAGCACATGCGAGAGCGTGGTCGCGCCCGCGCCCCCGTGTACACCGAGCAACCACACCAGCGGAGCGCGGCCACCCCCGGGTACGGGTCGGTCCCAGATCGGTGCGCGGCGGGATTCCGGCGGTGGCACGACACCGGCCGCCACTGCGGCCCCGGCTTTGTTCCGAGCGGAGGATCGGCGTTCCTTCATGGCTGCGGTCATGATGCCACTCCAGCAAGCAGGCGGCGATACGCGCGGCGTGTCTCGGCGGCGAGGTTGCTGTGCCGCACCAGTTCTCCGCGCGCGAGGTGCGGATCATAGGGTATCTCGACAATCTCGCGGACCCAACCGTCCAGATGTTCCCGCAAATGCTCAGCGATCCGAGAATCGCTGCCCGGCAACTGATGTGAGACGACAATCGTGGTATCCCCGACTATCCCGTCTCCTTGACCCTCGCCGTGCCCGCCGAACTGGTCGTCGAGCCACTCCAGGGTGACCCGCAACCGGTTGGCGGCGTCCACGCGCGCCGGAATCGCCAGCACCAGCGCGATATCGGCGTCCTCGAGCAGCGGCCGCAGATGCCGGCTGGCGATCGGATTGCCGCCGTCGTACACCGGGGTGTAGCCGGTCTCGCCCAGCGCCCGGGCGACGGTCAGGTAGGTGGCGCGGCGGCGCAGCGGCGCGGGATCGCGCCACAGCAGGCCGATTCCGGAGGTGGCGCGCGAGAGGCACTCCTTGAGCGGCGCGGCCTCGTCATCACCTCGGCCATAGAGCCAGGCCTGCAGGCTGATCGGGCTCAGATGCTCGTCGGCGCCGCGCAGCGCCAGATCGCTGCCCGCGAAAGTGCCGTCCACGGCCACCGTTTGGGTGCCCGCGGCGCCCATCTCCCCCGCGATGCCCAGCGCCGTGGTGGTGGTGCCGGCGCCGCCGCAGCCGCCCACCACCAGGATCGGGCGCGGCGCGGGGCCGGCGTCACCGTCCCCGCGACGTTTGCGCAAGCGCTTCACCGGAGCCTTGGAACGCGCGGCAGGACCCGGCGATTCGCCCTCCTCGGGCAGCTCGTCGAGCCAGCGGCTCCAGTCCTGATCCATTGTCTCCGCTCTCCTCGTTATCCGGCCGGAACGCTGACGGCGGGTCCATGGTCGCCGATGAGCACGGGGGCCGTCATCTCGTTGTACGCCGCCGCGACGGCGATCGGGCCGGAACCGGGTCCCGTACCGGGTGTGCCGGTGGATTGCGCAGTGCCGCCATGGGAATTCAGCACATATAGGGCAACTCCACCGGCCACGGCTAGCAAAACAATGGCAACGATCAGGAAGGCGAGGGCGAAAAGCCGCCGCCCCGTGGTGCGCTCGGGTCGGGCGGGCGCCTCGGCGTCGAGCGCGTCGAAAAGTTCGGAGGCGCGATCGGCGCGCGGCGTGGAATCCCGGTCGGCGCGCGGCGTCTCGGCCTTGCGGGGCGTCTCGGCCTTGCGCGACGCCTCTGCCTGTCGCGGCGTCTCGGCCGTGCGCGGCTCCTCCGCCTCGCGCGGCTCCTCGGCTTCGTTGACCTCGGAGGGGAATTCGACGACCGTGGCGCCGCGGTAGCGCATCGGCGGTGCGTAGGAGTCGCTCTCGCCGTGCTCGTCGCGCTCGGTCATCCAGTCCGACCAGGCGCCGTCGAAGTGATTGCGGCGCAGCACGGATTCGGGCACCGGCGGAATGTCGAGCTCGGGCTCGGTGTCCTGGATGTAGTGCGGGAAGCGGGCCGGGCCCTCCTCGTCACCGAAGGCCGGATCCTCCTGCGGCTGTTCGGGTGCGGGGGCCTGGGCCGCGGGGTCCAGCGCGGGGTACCAGCGCGACACTTTTTTGTACGACTTCAACATTCCCGCTGCGGGCACGTCGCTCTGCATCGTCTGACCCTCTCGCGGTCGGTCGTGGCGGACGGTGTGTTGTCGTCGTGTTCGTGGGTCCCGGCCGCTCAGCCGCGGAACGGTCCCGATCGGAAATTCTCTCGCATGAACAGGATTCCAACGACTCGACGCGCCGCACGACACTCCTCTGAATCCGCGCGCGCACGCGGATAGCAGGGTTCGCACCATCGCGTGAACGCCACGCCGACGGGCCGGTCTTCCCTCCTGATGGAGCAGAATCTACATTAACAAGACCAAGCATTTTGGAGGTTTTGTGAAGACAGCAGACATCGTCGCGGTTGTGACCGGCGGCGCCTCGGGACTCGGTCTGGCCACCGTGCGCGAACTGCACTCGGCCGGCGCGAAGGTCGTGATCATCGATCTTCCCTCGTCACAGGGCAAGGCCATCGCCGAGGAACTCGGTGAGCGCGTGGTGTTCTCGCCCGGCGACGTCACCAGCGAAGCGGATGTGACCGCCGCGCTGGACGCCGCCCAGGAACTCGGCACCCTGCGAATCGCGGTGAACTGCGCGGGAATCGGCAATGCGATCAAGACGGTCGGCAAGCAGGGCGCGTTCCCGCTGGAGAGCTTCACCAAGATCATCAACGTTAATCTGATCGGAACCTTCAATGTCATCCGCCTGGCCGCCGAGCGCATCTCGGCGGTCGAGGAGGCCGACGGCGAGCGCGGCGTCATCGTCAATACCGCTTCCGTCGCGGCCTTCGACGGGCAGATCGGGCAGGCCGCCTACTCCGCCTCCAAGGGCGGCATCGTGGGCATGACCCTGCCGATCGCGCGCGACCTGGCCTCGTACAAGATTCGCGTGATGACCATCGCGCCGGGCCTGTTCCACACCCCGCTGTTCGCGACCCTGCCGCAGCAGGCCATCGACGCGCTCGGCGCGCAGGTGCCGCACCCGTCGCGGCTGGGCGATCCCACCGAGTACGCCGCCCTGGTGCGCCACGTCGTGGAGAACCCGATGCTCAACGGTGAGGTCATCCGGCTGGACGGCGCGATCCGCATGGCGCCGCGGTAAGCAGTAGATGCCGCGGTAAGCGGGACATACAGAGGCACCGGAGCGAATCCTTTCGCTCCGGTGCCTTTTCGGATTCCGGCTTCCTGCTCCCGCCGGGCGGTGGCCGCCGGATCAGGCGTGCGCCGCGCTGCGCTCCATCTCCCACGGCTGCTGCGGCAGCACCTTGCCGGTCTCCAGCAGCGACTTGAGGTTGGCCAGCACAGCGGGCCAGCCGCTCGAAATGCCCTGCAGC
Source organism: Nocardia sp. JMUB6875 (assembly GCF_041154655.1). Lineage (NCBI taxonomy): Bacteria > Bacillati > Actinomycetota > Actinomycetes > Mycobacteriales > Nocardiaceae > Nocardia > Nocardia sp. JMUB6875. The sequence continues at coordinate 52,895 of NZ_BAAFGR010000025.1, read as the reverse complement.
ATTTCCTGATTCGGCAGATTCTCGTGGGTGACGGTGAGCCGCACGATGTCCTGGTGCGGCTCGATGAGGAAGGTCACCACCGAGGGGCTGCGATCCTCCTGCGGGGAGTCCTCGAAGGTGAGGACCAGGCGGCGCGGCTCGTCGACCTCGAGGATCTTGCCGACCACGTCGACCTTGCCGGAGCCGTCGGCGCGGCGGTGCTCCCACGACGAACCCTCCTGCCAGTCCGACAGATTCTCGTGGCCCCAGTACTGGGCCGTGAGATCGGCGTCGGTCAGGGCCTTCCAGACCTGGTCGGCGCTGGCGTGGATATAGGTGACATAGACGTAGCTGGGAATGGTTTCGGTCATGGCGTACTCCTCTGCCTGGTTCTTGATGGCGCGCAGGACATCCAGCCGGGGGCGATCGAAAACGGAGATCCAGCGCTGTTCGATGTCGTGAATCGGTGTCGGATTGATGTAGTGCACCCGCTCGCGCCCGCGCCGCAGCACGGTCACCAGCCCGGCCCGCTCGAGAATGTCGAGATGCTGGGTCACCGACTGCCGGGCCATCTCCACCCGCTCACACAGCTCCCGCAGGGTCTGGCCGTTGTTCTCCCGCAGCCGGTCGAGCAGCAACCGGCGGGTCGAGTCGGCCAGCGCCTTGAAAACCGCGTCCATCTCGGGTTCGGATTGCACGCTGAAATTATGCAGGCATTTACCTGCATATGTCAACGGCCCGACCTCGGATGATGTCGGACAAGCTATTGACCTTTCCGGCCACCGGCACGGAATTCGGCTCTCGGACATGACAATCCGCGTTCCGGCGGTCAAGATGATCATCGGCCCAAGGCCAGAATCGACATCGTTGTCTCACCAGCGCCCGGTGCCTCGCGGCGCGGACAGGAACGCCCGTGGCGACGTTGCCCCAGACCTCGGAACCCGCCTTTCCGGTGCCGGGACCCGCCTCATCGGTGCCCGCTTCCTCGGTGATCGTGGAGACCGTCCGCCCCGCGCGGATCGGCACCCGGCTCGCGCACCCCGTGCTGCGGACCACGCTCCAGTCGTTCCTGCGCGCGGGCGCGTGGGTCGCCGATCTCGGGCCGCTGCCCGCCGAGCTGATCTTCCGGGCGACGCGGCTCTCGGAGAAGCCCGCCCGGGTCCTCGGCACGCCACGCGGGGTGCGGCGCGAACCGGTGCGATTCGAGCATTTCGACGCCGAATGGCTGTGGAGCGCACCGGTTCCGGATCCGCGAGTGGATCGCGAGGCCGCGATCCTGTACTTCCACGGCGGCGCGTTCATCGCGGGCGGGCTCAACAGCTACCGCCGGCACACCGCGCGCCTGGCCGCGTGGAGCGAACTGCCGGTGCTGACCGTCGACTACCGGCAGCTGCCCGACGCGCATCCCAATGACAGCCTCGACGACGCGCTCACCGCGTACCGGCATCTGCTGGCAGAGGGCTTCGCGCCCGGGCAGATCATCGTCGCGGGCGATTCCGCCGGCGGCGGGCTGGCGCTGCGGCTGGCGTTGACGCTGCGCGAGCTGGGTCTGCCGCTGCCGGTGGCGCTTTCGGTCACCTCGCCGTGGGCGGATTTCGATTCGACCGCGCGGCTGGCGCATCCGAACGCGCGCTACGACGCGGTACTGCCCGCGGCCGGGCCCGATATGGTGGTGCGCCGCGGCATCGCCGTGGACGGGGAGCTGGATCCGAGCTGGTCGGTGGTGAACCACGATTTCGCCGGTCTGCCACCGATTCTGCTGCAGGTCGGCTCCCGGGAGATGCTGCTGACCGATGCGCTCGCGGTGGCGAAGCGGGCCGAGGCCGCAGGGGTGCCGATGCGCCTGCAGATCCGCCCGAGCGCCCCGCACACCCTCATTCACCTGGGCGCGGGCCTGCTCGCCGACGGCCGCGACGCGGCCCGCGATGCCGCCGACTTCCATCGTGCGATGATCGAGACCGGACGTTCCGATCGCACGGCTGCCTGACCGAGAGGCCCCGATGTCCCAGCCCGCCACCGCTTCCCGCCCCGCCGTCTTCGTCACCGGCGCGGCCGCGGGCATCGGCCGCGCCATCGCCACCCGCTTCGCCCGCGAGGGCTGGACGGTCGGCCTCTACGACATCGACGCGGACGCGGTGGCCGCCACCGCCGAGGCCATCGGCGGCCACACCGTCACCGGCTGCTTCGATGTCACCGATCCGGCGGGCTGGGATCGGGCCCTGAAGGAATTCGCCGACGCGACAGGCCGTCTCGATCTGCTGGTCAACAACGCGGGCATCCTGTATTCGGGAGCCTTCGCCGAGATGCCGCTCGACCGCCACCATCGCCTGATCGACGTCAATATCAAGGGCGTCCTCAACGGCTGCCACGCCGCACTCCCCTATTTGCGCCGCACCCCCGGCAGCCGCGTCATCAATCTAGCCTCCGCGTCGGCCCTCTACGGCCAGCCCGGCCTGGCCACCTACGGCGCCACCAAGGCCGCCGTCCGCTCCCTGACCGAGGCCCTCGACCTGGAATGGCGGCACTTCGGCATCCCGGTGACCGACCTGCTCCCCCTGTTCGTCGCCACCGACATGATGACCGAGGTGAACCGCGGCTCGAAGTCCGCGACCACCCTCGGCGTCCACCTCACCCCCGACGACATCGCGAACACCGTCTGGCACACCGCGACCGCGCGCCGCACCTGGTCCGGCCCCCACGTACTGGTCGGCCTCCAGACCAAACTCACCGCCCTGGCGACCCGCCTGTCCCCACCCTTCGTAACCCGCGCCTTCGTCGGCTGGCTCAGCAAAGCCGACTCCCTCTGACTCCTCCCGGCCGCACAACCGTCGGTGCGTCGCGCCAGCATCCCTTTATCACTGCGGCGATCACGGCAGTCTCGTTCACCACAGCGTGTGGGAGATCTACCTTGTTATGCCGGGTTCCGCACGATGTCCCTATCCCTACATTAACCACGCCCGGTAGTCGAATTTCTGTCAATTCGACTGCCATAGTGGACGTTTAGACCCATGATCAACTCGAACCACTCCCGCCGGTCGACGCACCTCATGCCGTCTGGCGCGCGATTCGAACCGGCCGCGCGGCCGAGCCAAAGATCAACGCTGCGAGCCCGTTTCAGCTGACCGATCGCGCTGACCTGCCGACGTGCGTGCAGGTGGCACCGCGCGGATCATAGGATCCGGGAGTACGAGGAACTCGGAGCAAACCGGCTCGGTCCTGTCTCCCACAGTGGGGAGGAACCTCGTAATGTCCCAATACTTGCCACTGATCGGGGTTCTCGTCGGTGGAGTGCTCACGTTCGCGGGCGGATTCGTGGCTGAACTCGTGCGATGGAATCGAACCCAGGCGGTCCGGTGGGACGAGCGCCGCCAGGCGGTGTACGCGGAGTACGCCTCGGCGGTGAAAGCGGAAACGATCCTCTACCTGAAAATCGCGAATGCCAAAGGTGTGTTCCCCGGTCAAAACACCGGCACCGCAGAACTTTCGGAGCTGTTCGCCTTACTGGCCGTGGCCGAACACACTCGTACCGAGCGCTTCGCCATCGTCCAACTGATCGGCGCACCTCCAGTGATCGACGCCGCTCGCGCGTGGCATCCTCGGTTTGGCGAATCGGAGCGATACTCGCTCCTGACTCCGATGGAGGCAAGTCACGCTTTGAGGAGCTCTACGATGCTGCGGTCTTGGCCCGCTACGAGTTCTACCGACAGGCACGGGTTGACCTCGGGGTGTCGAGCGACCTGACACCGCCGATTCCGCTTGCGGACTGGACCGCGCGCTGGTCGGTGAACGAAACGAATTGACGAGCGAACCGTCATGCCGCGACCCGGGCGTTTGGTCGGCTTTCCAAACTGGTTGGCCGACAGCGCTTTCGAGTGCGCGCTCATGTCGAATGCCGTGCGATGGGCCTATTCCTACACAAGCCCGTGCGGAACGGCAGGTTTCCGCCAAATTTTTTGCGGAAATGTAGGAATAGGCCCATTCGCGATACCCAGGCGTACCGATGGGCAGTGCATTGTCATGCCGCGTCCCGCGCGATTCCGGGGGCTGGCGGCGGCGCACAATGGTGGCGGGTTCGGGTGGTCGGCGCTTCTGCTGAGCGACTCAGAATGTCCAGCGGGTGGTGCCGCCGGGTGCGACCGTGGATACCGATACCGCCGAGCGGGGTGTGATTCGGTAGACGTACCAGGGTGCCGGACCGGTCGCGGGCGCATTGAACGGGGCCGTGAGGCCTATTCCGGATTCGTCTACTTCGCACGGCCATCCGCCCTCGGCCCAGGTGGCCGCGATGCGCTCCACCGTGGCCGGGTCGGTGATCTTCTCCGCCGAGCCGTTGATCACGAGATCGAATTCGTTCGCGGAGACACTCAGGGCGCAGCGTGGGTCTCGCGCGACGTTCTTTCCCTTTTGCGTGGTATCGCCGGTTTGGAACCAGTACGTGCCGTCGACCCACACCGCGCCCACAGCGGTGACGTGTGGCGTTCCGTCTGCGTTGATGGTGGTCAGCCAGGTCGTATGCCGGGAAGGTCCACCGCTGTCGGGTCCCTGGTCGATGTCGCGGTCGAGTACGGCCGTGACGCGTTCCCAGTCCTGGATCTGCATACCGTTGGAGTCGTCGAGGTTCTTGGCTTTCATCGCGCATCCTTTCCGTGGTTCACACGGGTAGACGGCTCCCGCCGGCCGAACTCATCGCGGGACTACCCGGCCGTGGCGGATTCATGAGATCGCGGATGACTGGCGGGCGGTGAAGTCGAAGGATCCGCCGTCGATGCCCCAGGAGATGACGCGGTTGGGGCGAATCCGGATGACGGCGCGTTCCTGGTGCGGGAACGGCGGCTCCTCGTCCGCGAGCGCCTCGGCCGTGCCGCGCACCTCGATGCCGCGAATCACGTACGGCTCCACCGAAACCTGCTCGTCGACGACGAAGGACACCCGGCTCCCGGCCTCGACATTGCGGTACTTCCGGCTCCCCCGCATCCGCATCCCGCCGATGTCGATGGTGCCGTCGGCGTTCACCCGGTAGCCGGTCGGATTGTTCTGCACCACGCCGTCGGGCGACACCGTGGCCAGCCGCCCGATCCCGGCCTCCGCGAGAAATTTCTGCTCATTGCTGGTGAAGGTCATGTCGATCACTCCTCGTTCGCCGTCTTCTAGCAGTGCTAGAAACTGGAGCAAACGTAACATTCGCTCGCCAGATTGTCTAGCGGCGCTAGATTTCCGATCCTCCCCGCTCAGAGGGCGGCGAGGTCTCCGACGATGAAGATGGCGAGGCCGATGGTGAGGGTCAGGGCACCGGCCAGGCCGAGCGGGGCGGTGCGGGACTTGTCGGCGAACTCGTCGCCGACGCCGGTGAGCCAGTTGATGGTGTCCTTGGCGGCGATGAGGATGCCGGAAACGACGACCAGCCAGGCCGCGGTGGTGTTCCAGGCGCTGGACAGGTCGGAAAGCCTTGCGGCCCAGACCAATCCGAGCAGGATCACGCCCTGCATGACCGCGCCGACGTGGGCGACGGTGAGGTAGCGCGGGGTGGCGGGATTTCCGGACCGCATGCGGATGGCGATCATCGGGTAACCGAGCAGGGACCCGTAGGTGAGGGTCAGCAGGCCGCCGATGATCAGGATTTTGTCGGGTGCCGTCATGGTGTGCCCCTTCCGAATGCGTCCACGATAGGAGCGAGCTCGGAGGGGTGCGCGGGGTTCAGGGGAATCGATGCCGGGTCGTCACGGCGGGCCCGCAGCGGGCGGGCCGCCATGGCTCGGGCCAGCACCGACGCCAATTCGAGGTAGCCACGGACGGCGGGCAGCGAGAAGGCCAGGGACGGGACGGTTTTCGTGGTCGCGGCCGGAATCGGGCGCTGTGCGAAGCGGTCGGCCAGCCAGTTCTCGCACAGCGGTGCGGCCAGCAGACCGAGGCTGATGTGGCCGCCGAGGATATCGCGCAGGTAGCGGACGGGGGTGCCGGTGGCGCGGTAGCGGTCGATCAGGCGGTCGACATTGCCGCAGGGAATGATCAGATCGTGGACGCCCTGGACGGCGAGGATCGGGAAGCGGGGCGGGCGCTCACCGGGGTTGAGATCGGTGAGAACGGCACGCACCTCGGGCAGGGTGCGCAGGGTGGCCAGCGCCGAACCGTCGAGATCGTCCATGCGGGAACGGCCGCTGTGCAACAGCAGCGGAATGGTGGCGCTGGCCTCGGCGCGGTCGAGCAGGGCCAGGGAGGCCGGATCGAGATTCTCGCGCAGGCTGCGGTCGAGGGCCGGATAGGCGCGGCGCAGACCCGCCAGGCACAGGGTGGCCAGGCCGCCGAAGGTGGAGCCGTTGAGGCGGAAGAAGGTCGATTCCAGATCGCCGACCGGTGAACCCAGCACCGCCGCAAGGATATTCAGCTCGGGTGCGTAGGTGGCGGCGAGTTCGGCGGCCCAGGTGGTGGCCAGGCCGCCGCCGGAATAGCCCCACAGGGCGACCGGCGCGTCGAGGGGCCGGTTCAGGAAGTTCAGGGTGGCGCGCAGGCCGTCGAGAATGCGGTGGCCGGGCTCGCGGGGCGCGCCGAAGCGGCCCGCGGTGCCGGTGTGATCGGGCACCGAGACCGCCCAGCCGCGGGTGAGCGCGTGTTCGATGAGCAGCAGCTCGAACTGCGGCACCGACCCCAGCGCGCGGGCGCCGCGGCGAAAGGCGTAGGACGGCAGGCATTTCGAGGCGACGGCGTCGATCGCGCATTGAAAGGAGACGACGGGCCGCTCGGCGGCGGGATCCGCGCCGTAGGGCAGCAGCAGCGTGGTGACCGTCGCCTCGGCGCGGCCGTGCAGGTCGGTGCTGCGAAACAGCAACTGGGTGGCGGTGATTCGCTGCGGGATCAGGCCCAGCAGCGCCAATTCCACCGGACGGGAACGCAATACCGCGCCGGGCGCCACCCGGTTCAGCCCGCGCGGGCGTCGATAGAAGGGGTCCTGCTCCGGCAGCGGCAAGACCGGTCGGTCCGCCTCCGGCAGCGTTGTCGATTCCCCGGACCGAGACGCGATCATGCCAATCCCCTTTCGACCAACGGTTATCCGACTGCGGTGCCCTAGCCGACTGCCGTGCCCTAGCCGACCGCGGTGCGGGCGCGCGCCTCCGTCCTGGCGGCCAGCGCGAAGCGCAGTTCGCTGCGGCGGGCGACCGCGAGCTTGCGGTACACCCTGGTGAGATGCTGTTCGACGGTGCTGCTGGTGATGCCGAGGACGTCGGCGATATCGCGATTGCGGTTGCCGAGCGCGGCCAGTTCGGCGACCCGGCGTTCGGCCGGGCTGAGGGCCTCGGTCCCGCCCTCGCGCGGCCCGGCCTCGGTGGCCGGTGCGGTATCGACGCGCAGCCGCACCAGCAGCGCCTCCGAGCCGCACGATTCCGCCAGCCGCGCGGCCTCCCGCAGCGGCGGCCGCGCCCGATCCACCTCGCCCAACCCCCGGTAGGCGTCGCCGAGATCGGCCAGCACCGTGGCCAATTCGAGCTCGTCACCGCCGGTGCGGGCCAGTGCCGCCGCGCGCCGCAGCAGCGTCACCCGCCGCAGCGGATCGCTGGTGGCGGCCAGGATCCGCAGCGAGACCCCGCCTGTGTGATGCTGTTCGGCCCCGCCGATCGCCTCCAGATGCCGGTTCGCGAAATTCTGGGCCTGCCACTGCTGCCCGGCCTCGAGGGTGGCGGCGGCGAGATCATTGCGCCACGGCGCGAGCCAGGCGAAGTCCATCCCCCACTCGTCCATGAGCCGCCCGCAGCGGCGGAAGTGCCGCAGCGCCTCCTCCGGACGGCCGGTGGCCAGGCAGTGCTCGCCGTGCGCGCGCAGATAGCCCACCGCGAAACGGGATTCGAACAGGGCGCGCGGCACCGGGCGCTCCAGTTGCGCGGCGGCCTCGGCGTGCCTGCCCTGGGCGGTGAGGGCGCGGACCAGGACCGCGAGCGGTCGCCCGATCCAGATGCCGAGCTGTTCGGCGGGCAGCAGGTTGAGGGCGATCAGCGCGTGCCCGGCCGCCTCGGTCAGATTTCCCTTGCGCAGCAGGGTTTCCGCGCGCGCCGAGGCGAACAGCGCCTGCCAGGTCGGGGCGTTGCGGGCGGTCGCCTCGGCGAGCAGGGCCGAGCACCATGCGTCGGCCGCGTCGAGCCGATCGGTGTGCAGCAGGCAGTCCACGGCCGCGATCAGCACCTCGACGGTGGTGGGGGTGAGCCGGTGCTGGGCCAGGATGCGTTGCGCCGCGGCGGCGGTGGCGGCGGGCGGGCGTTCCTCCCACAGCCCCGACAGCAGCGCGGCGGCCTGCCGGTGCGCCGAATCACGGTCCGGCGGAAGGGATTCGGCGGCGGCCCGCCCCGACACCAGCCACTGGTGGCGCTGCGCCTGCACCGGATGGGTGTAGCGCAGCCAGGCGCCGAGGAATTCGAGCCGGTCCGCCAGCGCACCCGCGCCGTCCGCGCCGCGGCGCAGTCGGACCAGCGCCTGATCGGCGTGCAGCACGTAGCCGTGCCACAGCATCTGCAACGCGGTCATGGGTAGATCCGGATGCGGCACCCGCCCGGTGCGCAGCGCCGCCTTGAGCCTGCCGAAATTGCGGGTGCGGCTGGACGGATTGATCCGCCATTCCACCGCGACCAGCCGGGTGGCGATGGCCGCCCGCTCGTCGGCGCGGCGGCTGGCCCGATAGGCCAGCTCCAAATGCCTGCCCGCGCCGTCGAGTTCATCGGCGTCCACGGCATTGTCGGCGACCTCGAGCAGGATCTGGGCGGCCCACGACCCGCGGGCGTCGCCCGCCTCGACCAGATGGCGCGCCACCGTCTCGGCCGGAAATCCCGCACCGCACAGCAGTTCCGCCGCGGCCGCGTGCAATCGCCGATACTCGTCGTCGGGCAGCTCGCGCAGCACCCGCGCCGCCATCTCCGGATGCGGGCGACACTCCTCCACGATCAGCCCGGCCTGCGCCAATTCCGCTATCACCGTGCGGGTTTCGTGGTATCCCGCGTCCAGCAGCTCCGCCACCCGACCGATTTCGGCGGCGTCGCCCAGCACCGCGACCGCGCGTGCGACGCGCAGCCGCGCCGCCTCCGGCGCACCCGGGACCGTGCCCGGCCATCGCATCCCCCGGCCGGCCCCCACCGGCATGTCTTCTCGGTCCCGAGCGACCGACCGCGCCATCTGACATCCCTTTCACCGATCGGAGGCACCGACTGAAATGGCATGGCACGGCGAGCTTCGGTGTGCTGGAGCGGCATCATTGCAGCGAGGGCGCTTGGCGCGCCCAGGATCAGCCGGGGCACAACGGGTCTTGTACGAACACTGTGGGAAAGTCCACCACCGGTGGTCACCGGCGGACCCGACATGGTCCGCCGGTGCGGATTCACCGGATGAATTTTCTTGTCAAACAGTGTATTTCAGATTCGCCTAGGACGCGGGCTGAGCGGCGAGGAGCGCCTGCGGCCGGTAGACCAGGCAGGCCGCCGAGTTCTCGTCCGCGGCCAGGAACACCACCGCGCGGGCCTCGTCGAGCATGCCCTGGGTGGCGGCGCTCAGGTAGGCGTGCACCGGGCCCGCCGAATACGGGTCGCCGACAAAGGGATCGATGCCCGCGACCGCCGCGGAGGGAATCCCCAGGTGGTAGGCGACGCGTTCCCGGAAGCCGGGCACGGGCGCGGGGGCGAGCACGACAGCCTTGCCGGTGGCGAAGTCGGCCGCCTCCAGGCCCTCACCGGCGAGGCATTCGCGCAGCACCTGCTCGGCGAGGGCGAGGGGATCGCCGACGTTGGTGTTCACCGTCAGCGCCTTGCGGCCGTCGGTGCCCGCGGCCTCGAGATCGGCCCAGGCGGTCGGTCCGATCGGACCCGGGGTCTCGCTGGTGTAGATGCGGCCGAAACCGCCCGCACTGGCCGAGGCGTGCAGCAGGATCGCCGCGCCGCTGGCGGTGTACGGGAAGTCGTCGCGGCCGCGCTCGGTGGTCGGGTGGGTGTCCCCCGCGACGATGAGCGCGTACTCCACATCCCCGAGCCCGGTGAAGCACTGCGCCGCCATGAGCGCGTGCACCACCCCGGTACCGCCGTTGAGCAGGTCGAAGGAGAACGCGGGCACGCGACCGGTCGTGTACTCCAGCCCTACCTCGAGGCGCTTCTGAATCAATGCCGCCACGGCCGGTTCGGCGATATTGCTGTCGCGGAACACACCAGCGTTGACCACCAGGCCGACCCGATCGGGCGAGATCTCCGCGGCGGCCAGCGCCTGCCGCCCCGCCCGCGCAGCCAGCTCGAAGTAGCTGCCGGTGTCGGTGTCGGTACACACGGCCGCGGAAACGATTGCGGTGCTCATATATTCAGGCCTCCAACCGGGAGATGGTCGCGGCGAGATGCCCGGAGACCACGCCGGACGCCTCGGGGATCAGCAGCACCTTGGAGCCGCGCGGAATCTTCTGCTGCGCCAGGTGTTCCCGCAGCACCAGGAAGTGCGAGGTGGACGCGGTATTGCCGTATTCGGAATACACATTGAGCGCCTGCGGCATCGGGGTGTCGAAGTGCCGCTCGGTGAGCGAGCTGATGTATTCGATGGCCGGGCCGGAGAACTGGTGGTGGATCCAGTAGTCGTACTTCTCGCTCTCCCAGGCCCGGCCGGTCTCCAGCAGGAAGTCGGCCATGCGCGAAATGCCTTGCAGGAAGCGGGATTCGCTGGCGAGCGCGCGGTTGTCGGTGTACATGGCGATGCCGGTGGTCTTGTCCGACGGCTGGCCGATGCAGTGCTCGGCGCCGGCCGAGGTGGTCATCAGCTCGATGTAGTGGATCTCGTCGTCATCGTCGCCCTGGTCGTCGACCACCACGGCGACCGCCGCATCGCCCACGGTCAGCGCCGCGAACTGCGGATCGTAGGGCTTGGAGATCTCGCGGGTGGCGGTCTCGGCGATGGGGGTGATCTGCTCGCCGCTGACCACCAGGCCCTTGCGCACCACACCGGCCTTGATCATGCGGTCGAGCACCAGCACGCCGGTGATCATGCCCGCGCAGGCGTTGGACAGGTCGAAGTGCAGCGCCTTGGTCGCGCCGATCGCCGCGCCCAGTTGAGCGGCGAAAGACGGTGCGTAGCAGAACTGCCCGGGCCCGGTGAAGCGGGTGATCGACACCGAGATGATCACGTCCAGGTCCGCGGCCTGGTAGCCGGAGCGCTCGAGGCAGTCCTCGATGGCGTGGCGCGCGAGCACGAACGACGATTCGTAATTCTCCGGATCGGCATTGTGCACGCGCCGATTCTTGATTCCGGTAATTCGCTCCAGGTCCAATGCCCTGGGCACGGAAAGGCTGTTGATCACGTCTTCCGTGGAGCGGACCGTACCGGGTGTGTACGCACCGATAGATTCGAAGCGTGTACGCATGTGGCCCCCTACTCTCTGGACTGTGTGCGTCCTGTCGAATTTGGCTGCGGCGGCCGCAATTCGGTGTCCCCCGAGCCGGCCCCGCTGATATCCCGTAGCCCCGATGCCGAGTGAAACGCTACCGTACCCACGGGTAGTCGGGTGTCACACGAGCCCCACGAATCACAGTGCGCTCGAGCGTGTTTCGCCGCGAAACCGCTGGAAATGACTGGTGAACAGCCCTGTTCGCCAGCGGTGGCCAGTGAAACCCGTAGGGGTGGAATAGGGGGTTGCAAGGAACCGGTGTCGGTACCCGGAGACACACTAAAACCGTTGTATATCAAGTGAATACGGAACACCACGGCTAGCGGTTCGACAGCACCCCGTGTAGCCTCACCGATACATTCCTCGCATTCCTCGACATATTCAGCAATGAACTCAGAACTGGGGGAAGTGTGTCGCATTCCTTGCCCACCATTTATTGGCGCGCTCTCGATCGTTTCCGCGATATCGTCGCCGCCCACCCCGAACGAGAGGCGGTGATCTACGCCGCCGGGAAGAATCGGGCGGGCCTGCCCGAATACGAACAGCTCACCTACGCCGAGCTCGACGCGTGGTCGGAGACGATCGCCGAGCGCTTCGCCGACGCCGGCGTCGGCCGCGGCGTGCGCACCATCGTGCTGGTGCGGCCCGGGCCCGAGCTCTACGCGGTGCTGTACGGGCTGTTCAAGATCGGCGCGGTGCCGGTGGTGATCGACCCGGGCATGGGCATGTTCAAGATGCTGCGCTGCCTGCAGGCCGCCGACGCCGAGGCCTTCGTCGGCGTGGTGGAGGCGCAGGCGCTGCGCATCGTGTTCCGCGCGTACTTCCGCAAGGTGCGGGTGGCGGTCACCGTCGGCCGGTCCTGGTGGCAGGGTCCGACGCTCGAAAGCTGGGGCCGCACACCGGCTTCCACGCTGCCCGAGCGCGAGCCCGCACCCGATGACGAGCCGTTGCTCATCGCCTACACCACCGGCAGCACCGGACCCGCCAAGGCGGTGGTGCTCACCCACGGCAACCTCAGCGCCATGGTCGAGCAGGTGGACGACGCACGCGAGCATGTCGCGCCGGGCACCTCGCTGATCACCACGGTGGTCGCCGGGATTCCGGAGCTGCTGCTCGGATCCCGCTGTGTGCTACCGCCTTTGATTCCCTCCAAGGTCGGCGCGACCGATCCCGCGCACGTGGTGGACGCCGTGCACAGGTTCGGGGTGCGCACCATGTTCGCCTCCCCGGCGGTGCTCATTCCGTTACTGCACCACCTCGAGGAGACCGGCGAATCCCTCGACGGCATGCAGAGCATCTATTCCGGAGGCGCGCCCGTGCCGGACTGGTGCATCGCGGCGCTGCGGCAGAAACTTCCCGAGGACGCGAAGGTGTACTCCGGATACGGGGCTACCGAGGCGCTGCCGATGGCCACCATCGAATCCCGGGAACTGCTCGGCGATCTCGTCGAGCAGGCACATCAGGGGCAGGGTGTGTGCGTGGGGCGTCCGGCCCTGCACGTACGGGCGCGGATCATCGCGGTCACCGACGATCCGCTGCCCGAATGGTCGGATGTCGAGGCGCGCGACCCGGAGCTGGCGGCCTCGCGCGGGATCGGTGAGCTCGTGGTGTCGGGGCCGAATGTCAGCACCCGGTACTTCTGGCCCCTGGCGGCCAACAAGATCGGCAAGATTCACGACGGCGACGTGATCTGGCATCGCACCGGGGATCTCGCGTGGATCGACGACGCGGGCCGGATTCGCTTCTGCGGCCGCAAGAGTCAGCGCCTGGACACCGCGAACGGGCCCATGTTCACCGTGCAGGTGGAACAGGTCTTCAACACCCTCGAAGGCGTGGCGCGGACCGCGCTGGTGGGGGTGGGCGAGCGCGGCGCGCAGGAGCCGGTGCTGTGCGTGGAGCTGGAGGCCGGGGCCGACAAGGACGCCGTGGAGCGCGAATTGCGGGGCCGCCGCGACGAATTCGAGATCACCAAGCCGGTGACCGGGTTCCTGTTCCACCCGAAGTTCCCGGTCGACATCCGCCACAACGCCAAGATCGGGCGCGAGAAGCTGACCGTGTGGGCGGCCAAGCAGCTGGGCGACCGGTCATGAGAACCATCGCGCTGATCGAGGTGGTGGCCCGCATGGTCATCGATGAACTGGCCAGTCGACTACGACGGCACCCCGCGGCACCGCTGTCCGGAAAGGCGCGGGCATCGTGAAGGCATTGGTGACGGGTGCCTCGGGCTTCCTGGGCGGGGCGCTGGTGCGCCGGCTGGTCAAGGACACCGACCACGAGGTGTCGATTCTGGTGCGGCGCACCAGCAACCTGCGCGATCTCGAGCCGGTGCTCGACCGGGTCGAGCGGGTCGTGGGCGATCTGAGCGATCCGGAGTCCCTGGATCGGGCGGTCGCCGGTGTGGATGTGGTGTTCCACAGCGCCGCCCGCGTGGACGAGCGCGGCACCCGCGAGGTGTTCTGGGCGGAGAACACCGCGGCCACCGCCCGGCTGCTGGCCGCGGCCCGGGCCGGGGGCGCGCGGCGATTCGTGTTCATCTCGAGTCCCAGCGCACTCATGGACCGTGACGGCGGCGACCAGATCGATATCGACGAGTCGGTTCCGTATCCGACCCGGTATCTGAACTACTACTGCGAGACCAAGGCCGCGGCCGAGCGACTCGTGCTGAAGGCGGACGCGCCCGGATTCACCACTGTGGCGCTGCGGCCGCGGGCCATCTGGGGTGCGGGCGACCGGTCCGGGCCGATCGTGCGGCTGCTCGAGCGGGCGGCGGCGGGCACGCTGCCGGATCTGTCGTCCGGGCGCGAGGTGTATGCCTCGCTGTGCCATGTCGACAATATCGTCGAGGCCGCGATTCTGGCCGCTGCCAGCGAGAACGTGGGCGGCAAGCCATATTTCATCGCCGATGCCGAGCGCACGAACGTGTGGCGGTTCCTCGGTCAGGTCGCCGAGGACCTGGGGTACGCGCGACCGACCCGCAAGCTGGATCCGCGCGTGGTCGATCTGGTCGTCTCGATCATCGAGAACCTCAGGCGGGTACCGTATCTCGCCAACCACTGGACGCCCCCGCTGTCGCGGTACTCGGTGGCGGTGATGACGCGCTCGGGTACCTACGACACCTCCGCCGCCACCCGCGATTTCGGATATCACCCCGTTATGGATCGTGAAACCGGCATGGCCGAACTGAAATCTTGGATCCGTGATTCGGGGGTGATCGCCGGATCCACGCGCTGACCAGCATTCGGGCGCTCTCCGCAAAAACTTGTGTTACCGGGAGTACCGGCTAGCATGGGCTTTATCGCAGTGCCGCACCGCTACTCAATGAGGAGAGCGCCCCGATGCCGGAGTTCGACTACCACGGCGTATCCGTCGCCTATGACCACGCCGGGTCGGGTGATCCGATCTTGTTCCTGCACAATATCGGCGGCGACCGGCGGATCTGGGAGCACCAGACCCGCGCGCTGGCCGCCACGAACAGCGTGTACGCGCTGGATCTGTTCGGGTACGGCGACTCCGACTCCCCCACCGGCGGATACACCGTCGAGAACTATGTGCGGATGCTCGCGGAGTTCATCGAGGCGCACGGGCTCACCGATGTGACGCTGGTCGGCAATTGCTTCGGCAGCGCGTTGTCGCTGCTCTACGCGCGGCGCAATCCGCAGAATGTGCGGGCGCTGGTGCTGTGCAGCCCGTTGACCGCGGCCACCCTGCGTCCCACACCGACCGGTTGGACCGCTCGGGCGGCGGCGACCATTCCCCTCCATTCGCTGGCGGGCGCGATCCGGCTGCCGGGCCTGGCGGCCGGTCTGGTGGTGCGCGAACAGCTCGGACCGCGCGGTCGCGGCATGAGCGCCTCGACCTTCGCCGGTCTGCGCGACCGCTGGAGTGAGCCGCGGCGGCTGCTGGCGCCCGCCGCCATCGCCCGCGATCTGCCGTCGCTGGCGGTGCTCGACGACTTCCGTCCGTTCCCGGGGTTCCCGCCGATCACCACCATCTGGGGCGCGAAGAACCACATCCTCTCCGCCGCCGCGGGCGCGCGCCTGAACGCGACCCTGCGGCCGACGCGGGCCATCGAGCTGCCCGACTGCGGCCACCTGGTCATGCTGGAGGAACCCGAAACCGTCACCGGCGCAATCCGTTCCGCCACCCGAACCGCGCTCGCGGGCTGAACTCGCGAGCGGATTTCGGCCACCAATACCGGCCGTTCGACACTGGCGAACGATGCGAACGGCCGGTTAATAGTTCGGGTCGAATCACGCTGATCCGAATTCCATTACCCCGCAGCGACCGGGGTCTTTATTACTTCCATACGGTAGTTCTTCCGGGTCGGATGATTATCGCCACGGCAATTACCTGGCAAAACAGCTCTAGCGTCTTCCTCACTCGCCGTTTCCATTTCGAGGAAGAAAGCACGATATGAAGCACACTCCGCGTTCGCTGGGCACCGCCGCATTCGTCGTGGCCGCCGCCACACTCGCCATCGGATTGAATTCCCCGGCGGCCGTGGCGGATCCCCCGGACAGCTCCCACGCCTCCGACACCGTCGGCTACGGTCCCGAGCTGACCGACGAAACCGCCGCCATCGCCTACGGATTGGCGAATCCGGACGCCGCGCCCCAGGGCACCAACGACTGGTCGTGCAAACCCGATGCGGCCCATCCCCGTCCGGTCGTCCTCGTCCACGGCACCTGGGCCAGCGCCTTCAGCGCCTATTCGTACATGGGCCCCGAACTGGCGAAGGCCGGCTACTGCGTCTTCACCTTCAACTACGGCCGCGCGAACACCGCCGGCGCGGGCCTGGTCCAGCCCACCATCGGCGCCACCGGCTACATCGAGGATTCCGCCGCCCAGCTGTCCACCTTCGTCGACCGCGTCCTCGCCACCACCGGTGCGCCGCAGGTGGACACCATCGGCCACTCCCAGGGCGGCGTGGTCATCCGCGAATATCTGAAATTCAACGGCGGGGCCGACGAGAGTAATCCGGCCAACAATAAAGTCGCCCATGTGATCACCTACGGCGCCACCAATCACGGCACCACCCTCGCCGGTCTGGGCAACCTCCTCGGCGTCTTCCAATCCGCGCTGAAACTCGACCCCACCGCACCCACCGAAACCCTCATCGGCCACGCGGGAATTCAGCAATTGGTCGGCTCCCCCGTCCTCACCCGCCTCAATGCCGACGGCGACACCCTCCCCGGCATCGACTACACGATCGTCGCCGACCAATACGACGAAGTCTCCACCCCGTACTCCGCCACCTACCTCACCCCCGGCCCCGGCGCCACCGTCCACAACGTCCTCCTCCAGGACGGCTGCGCCCTCGACACCTCCGACCACAACTCCATGCTCTTCTCCCCCCGAGCCGTCTCCCTGGCCCTGCAAGCCCTCGACCCGGCAGCCCACCCCACGCCGGTCTGCAGCCTGAACCCCTGGCTGCTCTGACCTCGTGATCGCCCGGACCCGTCCGTACTGATTCTCAGCGGGCGGGTTCGCGGCGGTCAGCCCGCCGCGCGTCCCAGCTTCCCGGACAGATCACGAAGGCGGGCAACGAGTTCCGGGGGTTCGATGACGCGGAATTCGAAGCCGAAGCCCGCCATGTAGAAGGCGATGGCGTCGAGGGAGTCCGCGCCCGTGTGCAGGACACAGGTTTTCGCGTCCACGGCTTCGAGGACGCCGACGGTGGGCGCGATCCGTTCGGCCGCCTGTTCGGCCGGGACCAGCAGGGTGATGCGGGCGCGGTAGCGGTAGGGCGCGGAGGTTGTGCCGCGCGAAACCTGTTCTGCCGCATCGGGTGCCTCGCGGGGCGTGAAACGGGGGCCGGTCGGGATGCGCGGGGTGAGCCGGTCCACCCGGTAGGTGCGCCAATCCTCGCGGTCGACGTCCCATCCGGTCAGGTACCAGCGGCGGCCGGTGTGCACGAGGCGGTGGGGTTCGGTTGTGCGGCGCGAGGTTTCGCCGTCGTGGGTGCGGTAGTCGAAGCGCAGGCGGTGGTGGTCGCGGATGGCGGCGGCGATGGCTGTCAAGGTATCGGGATCCACGCGCGGACCACCGGCCGGGACCGCGACCGTCGCCTCCTGGAGGGCGGTCATGCGGTGCCGTAGCCGCGACGGCAGCACCTGCTCGAGTTTGGCCAGCGCCCGCAGCGAACTCTCCTCGATCCCGGCGATGGTGCCGCCCGCCGCGGTCCGCAATCCCATGGCCACGGCGATGGCCTCCTCGTCGTCGAGCAGCAGCGGCGGCAGTTTCGCGCCCGCGCCCAGCCGGTATCCGGCGGCCCCGGCGACGGCGTGCACGGGATAGCCGAGGGCGCGCAGCTTTTCGATATCGCGGCGCACGGTGCGCACATCCACCTCGAGCTGGGCGGCGAGGTCGGCGCCGGTCCAGTCGCGCGGGGTCTGCAGCAGTGACAGCAGGCGCAGCAGGCGGGCCGAGGTTTCCAACATTTCTCG
Organism: Nocardia sp. JMUB6875; assembly: GCF_041154655.1. Lineage (NCBI taxonomy): Bacteria > Bacillati > Actinomycetota > Actinomycetes > Mycobacteriales > Nocardiaceae > Nocardia > Nocardia sp. JMUB6875. The sequence goes on along the minus strand of NZ_BAAFGR010000025.1, from coordinate 35,084 downwards.
ATTGTCCCCGAAAGCTAGGGCGAAAGCTGTCCTAGGTTGCTTCTAGCGTGGTTCTCATGAGCGATGAGATCACTCCCTTCCGTATCGATATTTCGCAAGATCAGCTCGATGACCTGCGGTCGCGGCTCGCCGCCGCCCGCTTTCCCGCGCCGCTGCCGGGCGACGACTGGGACACCGGCGCACCGGTCGGCTGGCTGCGCGAGCTGGCCGAGTACTGGCGCACCGAGTACGACTGGCGGGCGGCCGAGGCCGAGTTGAATCGCTACCCGCAGTTCACGACCGAGATCGAGGGGCAGCGCATCCACTTCCTGCACATCCGTTCCGAGGAACCGGGCGCGGTGCCGCTGCTGCTCACCCACGGCTGGCCGGGGTCGGTGGTCGAATTCCTCGACATCATCGGCCCGTTGACCGACCCGCGCGCCCACGGCGGCGATCCGGCCGACGCCTTCCACCTGGTCATCCCGTCCCTACCCGGCTTCGGATTCTCCGGACCGGTCAGCGAGCCCGGGTGGAGCCGCGCCCGCATCGGGCGGGTGTGGGCCGAACTCATGCGACGCCTCGGGTACGAGCGCTACGGCGTGCAGGGCGGTGACATCGGCGGCGCGGTGAGTCCCGAGGTGGCGCGCCACGCACCGGATCGAGTGATCGGCGTGCACGTGAACGGCGGACCCAATCTCCCGCCGCCGTCGGCCGCCGACGACCTCGACGAACTCACCGAGCTCGAACGTGATCGGGTCCGGCGCATCCAGGCCTTCATGCGGGAAGAGTTCGGCTACATCTCCATTCAGTCGACCCGCCCGCAGGCGCTGGCCTACGGTCTGGTGGATTCGCCGGTGGGCCAGCTGGCCTGGATCATGGACAAGTTCCGCGAGTGGACCCACCCGCGCAATGTCGACCCCGACAAGATCATCGACCGCGATCGCCTGCTCACCAATGTGATGGTCTACTGGCTCACCGGTACGGCGGGCTCGGCGGCCTACGTCGGGTACGGGCATACGGGCGAATGGGGTTCCACCCCTGTGAATTCGGGCGTTCCGACCGGTGTCATCGCCTTCGCCCACGATGTCTGCATCCGCCGGTATTGCGAACCCTCCAACACCATCACCCGCTGGACCGATGTCGATCACGGCGGGCATTTCGCGGCCTTGGAGGAACCCGAAATGCTGGTCGCCGACGTGCGCGAGTTCTTCCGCGACCTGCGCTGAGTGTCACTCGAGAGGCACGGAAGACAGTGCGGCGCGGGCGAATTCGCCGATGCGCCGCACTGCCCGCCGCGCCCGCGGCAACAACGGTGCACTGACCTGGAAGACATGCGGCGCGTGGTCGTAGATCTCCAGCGTGCACGGCACCCCGGCCGCCGCCGCGCGGGCGGCCAATCGTTCCGCGTCGGGCAGGAACATCTCGGTCGATCCGACCTGGATCAGAATCGGTGGCAGACCGGTGAAGTCGTGCGCGGTGGACGACAGCATCGGATCCAGCACACCGTTCTCGGTGAAACCGTTGGGCACCACCACATCGGCGAGCACCGGCCGCAGGATCGGGTCGCGCCGCGCATTCGGGTGGGCGAGGCGGAACTCGTTGTCGAGATCCGCCCACGGCGACATGGCCGCCAGCCCACCCGGGCGCGGCAGCCCGCGGTCCCGGATCGCCAGCGCCGCAAGGAAAGTCAGCCCGCCACCCGCGGAATCCCCGCAGATCAGGATGCGCTGCGCGGGGATCCCCCGGTCCAGCAGATACCGGTAGGCCGTCACGGCATCGTCGATGGATCGGGTCAGATGCGCCTGCGGCAACTGCCGATACGCCACCGACAGCACGGACGCCCCGGCCGCCCGGCCCACGGCGATGGCCAGATGTCGATGGGTGTTGAGGCCGCAGAAGAAGTACGCGCCCGCCGTGCAGATACAGGATCGCCGAATCGGCTTCGGCGACAGCCCCTTCCGGCCGCAACCATTCCCCTGCGAACCCGCCCTCGAACGCGACCGGCTCGCGCCGCACGCCACGCGGTGGCGGCAGCATCGCCGCGAGCCTATCCACCCGGGCCGCGCCCTCGAACAGCCCCCGGGGCGAAATCCGCCCGCGCACGACCGCGTTCAGCAACGCTTCCACCGGCAGGCCGACGAGACCTCGCAGTAGATACGACAACGCCACCGCACCGCTCGATGCCCGTTCGATCACCCGCCGAGTGAAACACGTTCTAGAAACGGGCGGCAAGCCGGGTCAGGGCAACAGCGGCTTGACCTGCTCGGCGACGAAGCGCACGAACCCGGCCGGGTCCGGTTCATCGCCGGTCGGCTGGAGCACCACGCTGGTGGCGCCGGCCTCGGCCCACTGCATCACCTTGTCGGCGATGGCCCGCGCGTCACCGGCGACGCCGATATCGGGGATGTGGTCGCGCTCCTGCTCGCGCAGGTCGGCGAGCACCCGATCCGCGGCATCGGGGCCGGTGGCCGCGAGCAGGTAGACGACGATCGGGAAGGGCTGTGCCGCAACGGCTTCGGGGCGAGCGGCGTGCAGGATGTCGGCGGCGGTGCGGATCCCGGCGGCGGGTGTCGAATTGGTGAGGACCACGCCGTCGGCGCACTCCCCCACCAGTTGCAGGGTTTTCGGCCCGGTCGCGGCGGCGAGGATCGGCGGCGCGGCGGCCGGGGGCCAGTCCAGGGCGACGTCGTCGAGCTGAACGTAGCGGCCCTTCACCGTGATTCGCTGCCCGTTGAGCAGTCCGCGCAGCGCGTCGAGGTATTCGCGCAGCAGGGTCAGCGGCGAGGCGGCCCGCGCCCCCACCTGCCCCATCCAGTCCTGCACGCCGTGTCCCACGCCCCAGATCCCCCGGCCCGGGAACATCCGTTCCAGGCTCGAGATCTCCATGGCGGTGATCGCGACATTGCGCAGCGGCACCGGCAGCACGCCGACCCCGATGTGCACCCGCTCGCTCCAGGCCAGGGCCGCGGCGGCGGTGGACACGCCGCCCTCGAGGAAACAGTCCTCCCACAGCCACAATTCGTCGAGCCCCGACTCATCGGCCGCGCGCACCACATCGCGCAGCCGCTCCGGTGGATTCTGCGGCCGGAACACCGCACCCAGCGTCGTCATACCCCATGCCTACCACGCCGGGCCCGGAAACGGCTCTGCTGCCTCAAAACAGCTGCGGCCCGGCCTCATTGGTGAGGACCGGGCCGCAGCGGAGAAGACTCAGCCGAAGTGACAAACGTAGTGGACGGGCTCGACGACCTCGATCACGAAGCTCGAGTTGCCCGGCACGGAGAAGGACTCGCCGCCCTTGTAGGTGACGGCCTCGGACTCGCCGGCGAGGGTGACGTTGCAGACACCCTCGAGCAGCTCCATGATCTCCGGGGCGCCGGTGTTGAAGGTCAGGGTGGCGGGGAGGATGACACCGACGGACTTGCTGGTGCCATCGGCCAGCTCGATGTTGTGGCTCACGCACTTGCCATCGAAGTAGACATTGGCGCGCTTGGTGACGGTGACATTCTCGAACTTCATGCCGGGAATCGTACCCGCGACCTCCGGGCAACCCCGCGCGCGGTCGGGGGTCAGGCCGTCGCCGCCGGACCGGGCTGGGGCAGGGTGTCCAGGGCCGCGGCCGCCAACGCCCGGCCCTGTTCGATGAGCGGGGCGGCGCGGTGGAAATCCATGGTGCCGCAGATGTTCTGGGGCACCGAGATCACCAGGTCGGGCGGGTGGGCGGCCAGATGCTGGCGGGTGATGGCGGCCAGCATGAGGTCGATGGCCCGCTGCGCGACATCGGTGGCGCGCACGCTGGTCAGGGCGGGCGGCTGTTCCTCGATGTGCTCGGGTGCGCGGCCGAGCCGGTGCGCCGAGGCCCGCCACCACTGGGCGAACCAGTTGGCGCGGGGCTGCGCCCGGTCGTAGATCGGGTCCGGTGGGCCGGACAGGTCGACGCCGATGGTCATGTCCGCGGGCCCGAGCGCCATGGTCGCCACCACCGGCAGCGGATCGAGGACACCGCCGTCGACCAGCACATGACCGTCGACCAGCACCGGAGTGATAAAGCCCGGGATGGAGATCGAGGCCCGGATCGCGGCATCCAGCTCTCCGGTCTGGAACCAGGTCGAACGCCCGACCGTCATATCGGTGGCGACCGCGACATAAGGGATCGGCAGGTCCTCGATGCGCAGGTCGCCGAGAATCTCACGAATCCGGTCGAGGATCTTGCCCGCCCGGATCACCCCCGGCTCACTGAACGCCGGATCCAGCAGCCGCGCCACCTCGAGCTGGCCGAGTCCGGTTACCCACGAGGTGAATTCATCGAGCCGTCCGGCCGCGAACAGCCCGCCGACCAGCGCGCCCATCGACGACCCCGCTACCCCCACAACCTCGTACCCACGCTCCCGCAACTCGGCGATCACCCCGATGTGCGCGTACCCCCGCGCCCCGCCACTGCCGAGCGCGAGCTTTACTCGCCTGCCCGTCGACATACCCATCCGCCGACCCTACGGCCGCCAGCTAATAACAAGCAACATCCAGAGGCTATCGTTTCCCTCCATACCGCCGATACCGCGGAGTATTCACCCGGACAGTGAATTCGCCCTGCTGCGAACGGGGTTGTTTTTCCCAGAGCGAGTTCCGAGTTCCAGCCAGTGGGCCATGCCGCCGGTCGAATCTTCGTCACGGTGCTGACGACGGCGGTCAATTGTATTGCCGGACAGTCACGTCGAGCTGCAGGCAGTGTACCCACGCGACGAACCAAAGCGCGGGTCAGGCAGCCGGTGGCAGTCCGGCGATGGCGCGCTTGAGGTCGGCCAGCGAGATCTTGCGGTCATCTTCGGTCTCGGCCAAGCCCTCGTTGATCCAGCCGCGGATCAACGCCGATCGGTCCACGCCACGCGCCTCGCAGATCGCCTGAATGGCGTCGCGCTGACTGAGAGTGAGGCGAACAGTGGTCACCACCAACTGCTCTTCTACGGGCCCGGTGACGGGCGGCAACTCCGGGGTGGATTCATTGTCGTCGATGACCAGTTCTCCGGCCTCGAACGCGTCTGCCAGCGCCATGGCTTCCGACAGGGCTCGAGCGTCGTCGTGGTCGCTGCGTTCTGTCATCGCTGGCTCTCCCATTTCTCGAAATCAGCAATGTCCTGCGGGTTCATCGGTTTCGCACCGATGATCTGCCAGTCCAGTCCGCCCATCGCCCGCAACGCGACGATGATCGGCCTCCCGGCCTTGGTTCGTGCCCACACCTGCAAGACGCGTAATCCGTCCTTACTGGTGCTCATGCGTGGCCACAGCTGAGAATACAGCGGTAATACGGCCTGGTCGAGTTCCGTCGAAATTCGTGGGCGCGGCAAGCGGCTCGAAGGTACGCGGCATCGTCGAGTTCATCGACTTCGCCGTGTCCCGCCTCTTCGGCGGCGCGTTCCGCTGCTCCACCAGCCGCTGTTGCGCCATTAGAGTTCGGGGATGCCCGAAAAGATTCTCCGCAATAGCTTCACCGTCTCCGCTTCGGCGGCAGCGGTTTACGAGCACCTGGCCCGGCCCGAGCACTACATCGGCCTGTCGCCGCTGGTCGTGGCCGTCGAGGATGTCCGGGAGAACTCTTATGTGGCAGTCGAGCGGTTCCGCTTCTTGGGACTGAAGTGCGACAACCGAATTCGCGTCTCGCTGCTGGGCACCCCGGGCAAGGCGGTCTGGGGTGAGGTGAACAGTCCGGGCGGCGTCCACATGGCCTACCGCTTCGATCTCACCGAGGCACCCGAGGGCACCCGTATCGACGACGAACTGCGCCTGCGCACCCCGTTCGGCCTGATGGCATTTGCCTCGGGCCAGGCCCGCAAGGTGCAGTTGGCGCGCGCGACGATCCTGGCCGAGCGCCTCGGCCAGGATCCGCGCTGACTCAGGCCGCGGAGGTCACGCGGTAGACGTCGTAGACGCCTTCCACATTGCGGACCACATTGAGCAGATGCCCGAGGTGCTTCGGGTCGCCCATCTCGAAGGTGAACTTGGAGATGGCGACTCGATCACCGGAGGTGGTGACGGCCGCGGACAGGATGTTCACCTTCTCGTCGGCCAGCACCTTGGTGACGTCCGAGAGCAGGCGGGTCCGGTCGAGGGCCTCGATCTGGATGGCGACCAGGAACACCGACGACGGCGACGGCGCCCACTTGACCTCGATGATCCGTTCCGGCTCCGAGCGCAGCGAATCGGCGTTGGTGCAGTCGGTGCGGTGCACGCTGACCGCGCCGCCGCGGGTCACGAAGCCCATGATCTCGTCGCCGGGCACCGGGGTGCAGCACTTGGCCAGCTTCGACACCGTGCCGGGCGCGCCCGGAATCTCCACGCCCGCATCGCCGGTCGTGCGCTGACGCGACGGGACGGTGGAAGGCGTTGACCGCTCGGCCAATTCGTTCTCGACGTCGCTGACGCCGCCGAGCTGCGCCATGAGCCGCTGCACCACGTGATGCGCGGACACCTGGTTCTCACCGACCGCGGCATACAGCGCGGAGATGTCGGTGTAGTGCAGTTCGTGCGCGAGCGCGCTCATGGCGTCGACGCTCATCAGGCGCTGCAGCGGCAGGCCCGAGCGCCGGACCTCCTTGCTGATCGCGTCCTTACCGGCCTCGAGGGCCTCCTCGCGACGCTCCTTGGCGAACCACTGGCGAATCTTGGCCTTGGCGCGCGGCGAAACGACGAAGTTCGACCAGTCCCGCGAGGGTCCGGCGTTCTGCGCCTTGGAGGTGAAGATCTCGACGACCTCACCGTTCTCCAGCTGCCGTTCGAGTGCGACCAGTCGCCCGTTCACGCGCGCGCCGATGCAGCGGTGCCCGACCTCGGTGTGCACGGCGTAGGCGAAGTCCACCGGGGTGGATTTCTGCGGCAGCGTGATCACATCGCCCTTGGGCGTGAACACGAAGATTTCCGGCGACTTCAGGTCGAAGCGCAGCGACTCCAGGAATTCCGCCGGGTCGGCGGCCTCCCGCTGCCAGTCGAGGAGCTGACGCATCCACGCCATATCGTCGACTTCGGTGGAGTCGTTGGAGTGCTTGCCCTTGGTCTCCTTGTACCGCCAGTGCGCGGCGATGCCGAACTCGGCGGTCCGGTGCATGTCCTGGGTGCGGATCTGCACTTCCAGGGGCTTGCCGTCGGGTCCGACCACGGTGGTGTGCAAGGACTGGTAGACGCCGTAGCGCGGCTGGGCGATGTAGTCCTTGAACCGCCCGGCCATGGGCTGCCACAGCGAGTGCACGACACCGACCGCGGCGTAGCAGTCGCGCACCTCGTCGCAGAGGATGCGGATGCCGACCAGGTCGTGGATGTCGTCGAAGTCCTTACCCTTGACGATCATCTTCTGATAGATCGACCAGTAGTGCTTCGGGCGGCCTTCCACGACCGCGTTGATCCGGCTCGCGGCCAGGGTGTTCACGATCTCGGCGCGCACCTTCGCCAGGTAGGTGTCGCGCGAGGGCGCGCGGTCGGCGACCAACCGCACGATCTCGTCGTATTTCTTGGGGTGCAGGATCGCGAACGCGAGGTCCTCCAGTTCCCATTTGACGGTCGCCATGCCCAGCCGGTGGGCCAGCGGCGCGATCACCTCGAGGGTTTCGCGCGCCTTCTTGGCCTGCTTCTCCGGCGGCAGGAACCGCATGGTGCGCATGTTGTGCAGCCGGTCGGCCACCTTGATCACCAGCACGCGCGGGTCGCGGGCCATGGCGATGATCATCTTGCGGATGGTCTCGGCCTCGGCGGCCGCGCCCAGGTTGACCTTGTCCAGCTTGGTGACGCCGTCCACCAGGTGGGCGACCTCGGTGCCGAATTCGGCGGTCAGCTCGTCGAGCGAGTACCCGGTGTCCTCGACGGTGTCGTGCAGCAGCGCGGCCACCAGCGTGGTGGTGTCCATCCCGAGTTCGGCGAGGATGTTCGCGACGGCCAGCGGGTGGGTGATGTAGGGGTCGCCGGACTTGCGGAACTGGTGCTGGTGCTTCTCGTCGGCGACGTCGAAAGCCCGTTGCAGCAGAGCGAGATTCGCCTTCGGGTACAGCTCGCGGTGCACGGTGGCGAGCGGCTCTAGCACCGGCTTGACGGCGGCGATGCCGCGCTGGCCCGTCATGCGACGGGCCAGGCGCGCCCGCACGCGGCGGGAGGCGGAGGTGGGGACGGCGGTCGAATTACGAGCGGCGGCGGGCTGACCATTGGCCGATGGGGTGGCGGCTGCGTTCAATTCACGAGCGCCCTCGGGTTGCCCCGAGTTCGCCTGCTCCATTTGCTGTGTCATGCCACCTCCGCTCGCGGCCTCGATCGGAAAACCCTATCGGACCGTTCAACCACCCAGATCACCCACTTTAGTCCTGGAAACGGTTCCCGACCGGGACGGCCGAAGCCGCCGGTAGGAACAGTGAACTGTACCCGGTCAGCTCACTGTTCACCGGCAGACTCCACCAGCCCGTCGCCGGTCAGCTCCAGCCGCCGCGTGACCCCGATTTCGGTGAGGAAGCGCGGGTCGTGGCTGACCACGATCAGCGCCCCCTCGAAGCCGGCCAGTGCCTCGGTGAGATGGGCGAGGCTGGGCAGGTCGAGGTTGTTGGTCGGCTCGTCGAGCAGCAGCAGCTTCGGGGCGGGCTCGGCCAGCAGCAGCATGGCCAGCGCCGCCCGCAGCCGCTCACCGCCGGAGAGGGCTCCGGCCAGGACGTCGGCATCGGTGCCGCGGAAGAGGAAGCGGGCCAATTGCGCCCGAATCTTCTCCTGTGAGGCGTGGGGCGCGGTGGCGGCCACGTTCTCGAACACCGATTTCTGCTCGTCGAAGATGTCCAGGCGCTGCGGCAGCATGCGCCAGGGCACCTTCGGGTCGGCGTGCCGAATGCTGTGCAGCAGCGTGGTTTTGCCGATGCCGTTGCGTCCGGTGAGCGCGATGCGTTCGGGGCCGCTGACTTTCAGCGTCACCGTCGGCCCGCACGCCAGCCGCACCTCGGTCAGCTCGAGCACCTCCTGCCCGGGGTAGACCCGGGTATCGGGCAGGTCGACGCGGATTTCCCGGTCGTCGCGCAGCCGCTCCTGCATTTCGCTGAGATGATCCTTGGCCTCCTCGACCTTGCCGATGTGGTTGTTGCGCAGCTTGCCCGCCGACACCTGGGCCTGGCGCTTGCGCTCGGCCATGATGATCTTGGGTTCGCGCTTCTGGTCCCACATCTTCTGCCCGTACCGCTGGCGGCGGTCGAGCTTGATGCGCGCCTCGACGAGTTCCCGCGACTGCTTGCGCATATCGCTGCGGGCATCGCGGACCGCGGCACGGGCGGCCTCCTGCTCGGCCTCGATGATCCGCTCGTATTCGGCGAAATTGCCGCCGAACAAACGGATCTCGCCCTGCCGCAGCTCGGCGATGGTGTCGACGCGGTCCAGGAGTTCGCGGTCGTGGCTGACGGTCAGCACGGTGCCGGGGAACTGGCCGATGACCTCGTAGAGCCGCTCGCGCGCCACCTGATCGAGGTTGTTGGTCGGTTCGTCCAGCAGCAGCACGTCGGGTTCGCGCAGCAGCTCGGCCACCAGGCCCAGCAGCACCGTCTCGCCACCGGACAGGGTGTCCAGGCGGCGATCCAGCTGCGCGACATCCCCTGCGACGTAATGCAATCCGAGCCGCCCGAGCAGCGCCACCGCGCGCTCCTCGATATCCCAGGCATTGCCCACGACGTCGAAGTCGGCCTCGGTGCCGGATCCGGATTCGATGCGGTGCAACGCCTTTCGAATCCCGTCCAGCCCGAGCACCTCGTCGACCCGCTGCCCGGTGGCCAGCCCCAGGTCCTGCCGCAGGTAGCCCAGCTGCCCCGGCACGCTCACCGAACCGCGCTGTGCGCGCAATTCCCCGGTGACCAGCCGAAACAGCGTGGATTTCCCGGCACCGTTGCTCCCGACCAGGCCGATGTGCCCCGGACCGAGCTGTGCGTCGAGACCGTCGAACACCGGCGTGCCGTCAGGCCACGCAAAGGTGAGATCGGAAATAGAAATAACAGGCATTGACATGCGGAACTCCAGAGGATGAGCGAATGCGGCGCGCGATTGCGGGCCACTCGGCGATCACCTCAGAGCTTCAACGGCATGTCTCCGATCAGACGGGAATGGAACTCGAATACGGTAACTCGATCAACATGGCAGTGCAAGAACATATTTCGTGAGCCGGGTCTCAGCGGGCCTTCGGGGCGGTGAAGCGCAGGTATGCCAACGCCAGCACGGCCAGGATGGCGGCGAGACCGTACATGGCCGGAACGCCGTGCCCGATGGTGATGCCGCCGAGCAGGGTTCCCACGCCGATGCCGAAGTAGATGCAGGAGGCGTTGAGGGCGACGACCAGGCCCGATTCCTGGGGTGCGGCCGCAATGAGGCGGTGCTGCTGGGCGGGGGTCTGGCACCAGCTGGCCGCGCCCCAGGCCAAGGCCAGCAGGCCGACGAGCGCGGCGGCGCGCACCTGGGTCGCGGCCAGTGCGCCCATGAGGGCGAGAGAGGCGGCCATGAGGGCGTAGCCGATGGTGAGGACGCGGGTCGCGCCCCAGCGGTCGGTGATGTAGCCGGAGGACAGGTTTCCGGCCACCGCGCCCGCACCATAGAGCATGAGGACCCAGGCGGTGGACGAGGCGCCGATTCCCAAGGCGCCCAAGGCCGGAACGGCGTAGGCGTAGACGGTGTAGGCCGCGGCCATGCCGAGGAGGGTCAGCGGGAGGACGGCCGCGACCGAGCGGTTCCGGAGCACCGAAAGACGTTTTGCCAGTGGGACATACGGGTTGCCGGGGAGGGCGGGCACCCAGGCGGCGACACCGGCCGCGGCCACCAGGCAGACGAGCGCGACGCCGGTCAGGGCGACACGCCAGCCGAGCCAGTGGCCCAGGAGGTCACCGAGGGGCACGCCGAGCGCGGTCGCGATGGTCAAACCGCCGACGACCACCGACAGCGCGCGAGCCCGGGCCTCGGGGCGGACGAGCGCCGCGGTGACCGCGCCCGCGTTCGGGGTGAACGCGGCCGCGCCGATGGCCGCCACGATGCGGGTGGCCAGCAGCGTCCAGAAGGTCGGGGACAGTGCCGAGCCCAGATTGCCCAGCGCGAGCACCAGGAGCGCCGACACCAGCAGGGTTCGGCGCGGCAGCCGCGCGGTGAGCGTCGCCAGCACCGGGGATCCGAGCGCGTAGGACGCCGCGAACACCGTGACCGCCAGCCCCGCCGTCGCGGTCGAAACATCCAGGGACCCGGCCAGATCCGGCAGGAATCCGGCCAGGATGAACGAATCAGTGCCGACGGCGAAGGTGCCCAGCGCCAGAATCAGCGTGCGCCGCAGGCCATTCGACTCGGCCGGGGCCTCGGCCGCTGCCGAGCGGGTCATAACCGGGATATTTGTCATCCCGAATCTCCTTCCGAAAAACCCGGCCTGAGGCCGGGTCGATTTTCAGCGAACCGCGCTGTCGCTCAGCCGGTCGCGTGTTCGTAGAAGCTGCGCGTGTATTTCGACGCGTTGTCGTGGGCCCCGCCCATCAGGTCGGCGATGGTCTGGCTCGACAGTTCCCGTCGCCAGGCCAGTTCGGCCCGCCCCATGGCCTGCGCGATGCCGCACGGCTTGGCGAATTCCGACTTCGCGCGGGCGGCACCGGCTCCCCGGCGGCGAATCTCGGTGCACCGGAACGCATCCGTGCGCCCCTCGACGGCGGCCACGACATCCATGAGCGTGATGCGCTCGGGTGCGCGCGCGAGCCGGTAGCCCCCGCGCGCACCGGGGGTGGATTCGAGGATCCCCTCCCGGACCAGCGGCTGTAGCCGCTTCTTCAGGTATTCCGGCGGCAGCTCGAAGATCTCGGCGAGCCGGGCGGTGGCGATGGGCGCGTGGTCGTCGAGCCAGGCCAGGGCCACACAGCAGTGCAATCCCCACTCGACGCCTTCACCGATCACCATGAATAGGGACATTACCTGTCCCGGATACGGCTGCCAACCCCGATTCCGGCCGTCGATGCCGTTTCAGCCGTCGATGCCGTTTCAGCTGCCGATGCGGCGGGCCTTCATGCCGTTGGACAGTGGAACCTCTGCGACCTTGCCGCCGGATTCGGCGTGCAGCATGCGCCCGCTGCCGGTGTAGATGCCGACGTCGGAGGGTCCGCGCGGGCCGAACGACCCGAATACGAGATCGCCCGGCTCGGCCTTGAGCAGTTGGACTTCCACGCCCTGCTCCCACTGCTGCTCGGCGGTGCGCGGCAGGCTGATGGTGCTGCCGCTGGCGGCGAAGACCGCGGCCGCGGTGAAGCCCGCCTGGTCGAAGCCGCCGTCGCTGGGTCCGCCGGGCCCGCCGCCGCCGAAAACGTATGGCGTGCCGAGCCATTGCTGTCCGGCGGCCACGATCTGCGGTCCCAGGTCCGCGTTCTGGTCGGCCTGGAAGCGGCCCTCGCTGCCGAGGCTGCGGAAACCGGGTTCGGCCGCCAGGATGCGCGCGACGTACGGGCGGGTCTCGGTGTAGTGGCGCGAGATCTGGTTGGGCATGCCGCCGGAGGAGAGCACCGCGCCCTCACCGGCGTTGTAGGCGGCGATGGTGAGCGCGGTCAGGTCGCCGGAGACCTTGCCCTCGCTCATCCAGCCCTCGATGGTCTTGGCGATGGAACACATGTAGCGGCCTTGACCGATGATGGCGTCGGCGGGTTCCAGCGAGCTCGCCACCCCGTCCCCGTCGGCGTCGATGACGTACGGCTGTCCGTCGGGGGCCAGGGCTTTGGCGGTGCCGGGCATGAACTGGGCGATGCCCTGCGCTCCGTCCGGTGACACCGCGTCGGAACGGAATCCGGATTCGGCCTGGGCCTGGGCGGCCAGCAACGAGGCTTTGATCTCTGGGCACAGCGAGCCCGCGCGGCGGTACCAGATCTCGAGTTCGGGCGGCACCTTGCCGGAGGCGAGATTGCCGCCGGGGGTGCCGAATCCGTTCTCGCAGTAGGGCGTGCTGGGCGCGGGGATGCTGCCGCCGGCCAGCCACGGCATGGGGTCGACCTGATGCCCGCCGGTCAACCGTCCGCCCGGTACGAGTTCGAAATGCAGGTGGGCGCCGGAGGATTCGCCATTGCTGCCGACATCGGCGATGTGCTGGCCCATCTGCACGACATCGCCGGTGTGCACGAAGTAGCCGTTGTCGTACATGTGGCCGTACACCGTGGAGTACCGGCGGCCGCTCTCGTCGAGGGAGTCGATGACGACCCAGTCGCCGAAGCCCGACGCCGCGCCCGCCGCCACCACCAGCCCGTCGGCGGCCGCGTAGATGGGGGTGCCCGCGGCGGCCGCCATGTCCACGCCCAGGTGGGTGCCGCCGCGCGCGCCGAACACGTCGCTGACGGTGAACGAGCCTGCGGCCAGCGGGTATTGGTGCCGCCCGGCCCCGGTCAGGCTGCCCGCCTCGTTGACGGTGCCGGGCATGGCCGCCATGGAGGCGTTGGCGGGCGCGAGCTCGGTGGAGGTCGCGGCCGGCTCCTTGATGGTGACCTGCACCCGGTCGAGGTGGTTGCGGGCCATATCGCCGCGGTCCTCGAGGGGCTTCCACGCGGCGCCGCCCGCCGCGCCGGGAGTCCAGCTGCGCTGCTTCCAGATCAGGTAGTCGATGCGGAAGGCGCCGGCGTTCTCCTGGAGGAAGGAGACGATGGCGTCGCCCTTGCCGGAGTCGGTGCCGACCACGAATTCGACGGCGCGCCCGGCCTTCAGGTCCGGCGCGGAGGCGTCGTCGGTGACGCCGCGCATGTCCATCATCCCGAAGTGCGCCACGGTGCAGCGCAACACGCGCAGCGCGCCTTCCTGCAGCCCGGTCTCGGCGGGCGATCCGGTGGCGGGGCAGTTGGGTTCGGTGCGGGCCGAGGGGGCGGCGGCGACACTGGGCGCGCCGGGGCCGCAAGAGGTCTCGGTGGCGGGCAGGATGATGACCAGCACCAGCGCCATGAGGCCGATGATCAGGCCGATCGCCCCACCGACGATGTGTTTGGGCTTCACGCCCGAGCGCTCCCGGCCGCCGCGGTCATCACCCGGACATCATGCCATGGCCGACACGCGGTTTCACGGACCCCGTACACGCCGATTCGATCGGCTCCGCCGTTTCCGATCGGCACACAGCGGGCATCCCTCCCCTATGCCGTACGTTGCCCGCAACGAAGTCCACGCCGCTCGCATCATCAGCGGCGTCGGCGCGCTGTTCGCCCTCATCGAGGGTCTTTACATCCTGATGCTGATCCTCAACGCGGATCAGTCGAACAAGTTCTTCATCTTCATCAAAGGACTGGCGGAACCACTGGCACTGTTTTTCCCCGGGCTCTTCCACACAAACAGCCCGAACTTCGACATCATCCTGAATTACGGTCTGGCCGCGATCTTCTGGCTGGTCGTGACCGGCTTCGTGGCCCGGGTCGTTGCCCGTTAGCACCCGGCGGCCCCTGCTCGTCAGAGCTCGGCGGCGGCCAGATCGAACGCGGTGAGAGCCGCGGCGAAGAGAGGCGTGTGTTCGGAGCGGCCCGGATCGTAGCCGGTGAGGGCGGCGATGCGATTCAGGCGATAGTTCAGCGTATTGCGATGCACCACCAGGGACTCCGCGGCCGCGACCCGATTGTGGTCGTGGGCCAGATAGGCGCGCAGGGCCTCCATCAGATGCTGGTGGTCGGTCAGCGGTGCGAGCAGGCCCAGCAGCCAGGTGCGGGCGGGGCCGGGGCGGGCGAACTGGTATTGCAGGGCGAGATCGGCCATGCGGTAGACGCCGGTGGGGCGGCCCAATCCCAGCGCGAGTCGCGCGATCTCGCCCGCTTCCTCGGCACTCGATGGAATCTCGGAAATCACTGCCGCGGTTGCGGTTCCGGCGATCACCCGGACACCTGCCGCCGACGCGATCCGCGCCACCGCGGCGTCGAGGCGGGCGACCGGTTCGCTCACCGGCAGCAGCACCCAGCCCCCGGCCCGGTCCAGGACGGTCAGCGCGTGCGGTGAGAGCGCGTCGATCTCCCCGTGGATCACCCGCATGGCCGGGCGCACCCCGTCCACGGTGGCGGCCGCGTCGGCCGTGCGCAGCGCCACCACGTGGTAGCCGCCGAGCACGATGCCGAACCGCTCGGCCAGCAGTTCGGCGGGCTTGCCCTGCAAGAGGGCTTGCGCCAGCGCCCGTTTGGCCTCGCGCTGCTCCCAGCGCAGATCCTGCCGCTCGTTGAGATACGACCCGGCCACCCCGGGAATCACGATGCCCAGATAGCGCAGCAGCTGCGGCACGGCGCGCAGCAGCTCCTCGCGCTCCTCGCCCGTATTCGCCTGCGCCGCCAGGAAATTCCAGGCCGCCAGCGCACCCTGGTGATACACCGAGAGCACCGCGTCGAGGGGAATCCCCTCGCGCGCACGCCGCACGGCGACATCGATCATCCCGTCCAGATCCGCCGCCTGCGGTTCGCGCCCCTCCCCCAGCAGCCGCACGAACAGCCGCAGATTGTCCTCGGCCCGGTGGACCAGGTCCCGTTCGATCATCTCGCGCGGCAGCCGCTCGTAGTCCGGGACGCTGCGCACCACCGCGGCCACCATCTCCCGGGCCGCCTCGGGCAGATGAGCCGCCAGGAATTCTGTGACGGGTATCGGATCGTCGGCTGCGGTACTCACAGCCACATTGTGACCGCGACCGAATCCCTTCGCACGGCAAATGATTCCAACAGGGCTGATAGCCGCGATCGCATCGCGGAATCCTGTCATTCGAACAAATCCGGCCGACGAACCCTGACTGCGCGCACACAGACCACGGCCATCCTCGTCTGAGACGGTTTAGCCCACAATGTCGTGGCGCGGGAGAGGGATCCGATGACCGGTCAGGGATGGGTACGGTGTAAGCCGATGGTCGTGGCGGGCGTGGCCGCAGCGCTGCTGATTTCGGCGGCGCAGGCGACGGCGCTCGCGGAACCGGCCCGCGATGTCGCGGTGGAGCCGCCGCCTGCCGTGACCCTGCCGCCGGAGTTCGACGACTTCTATCAGCCCCCGGCCGGGCAGGTGGCGGCCGCGCAACCGGGTGAGATCCTGCGGGCGCGGCGGATCAATCCGGCGTACTTCGGGTTGGTGCAGTTGAACATCGACGCCTGGCAGCTGTCGTATCGCACCACCAACAGCTTCGGCGAGGCGATTTCGACGGTCACCACGGTGCTGGTGCCGCGCGGTCCCGCGCCCGAGGGCGGACGGAAGCTGCTGTCGTATCAGATCGCCGAGGACAGCGCCGCCCAGTACTGCGCGCCGTCGTATGTGATCCAATCCGGTTCGCTCCCATTGGATTACGTGAATGCCGCCGAGACGATGATCCCCATCGCGGCAGGCGTCGGCCAGGGCTGGACGGTGGTGCTGCCCGACTACGAGGGGCCGCATTCCTCCTACGGCACGTCCAAGCTCAATGCCCAGGCCACCCTGGACGGCATTCGCGCCGCCGAGAGCTTCTCCCCCGCACAGCTTTCCGGCGCGGGCACCCCGACCGCGCTGTGGGGATACTCCGGCGGTACGGTGCCGTCGTCGTTCGCGGCGGAGATCGCGAAAGACTATGCGCCCGAACTGAATATCGTCGGTGTGGCGGCGGGCGGGATCGCGGCCGCGGACTATCCGACGGCGTTGCGGCACAACAACCGCGGCCTGTACACCGGCCTGATCATGGGCGTCTTCGCCGGAATCGCCGGTGAGTATCCGGAGGTCCGCGACATGCTGCGCGACGGCGTGGTGGATCCGGTGAGCAAGCTGCTGCTCGCGTCGAAACAACTGCTGTGCCATCCGATGGGTACCGCGCTCGTCCCGTTCTACGACTACCTGGGCGCCTTCGGATTCCAGGGCGATCCGCTGCAGCACCCCGCGGTGCAGCGCTTCCTGGCCGAGAACTCGCTGGGCCAGCACACACCGTCGATGCCGGTGTACATCTATCACGCCCAGTACGACGAGATCCTGCCCAACGCGGGCGTCGACCGCCTGGTGGACAAGTACTGCGCCGAGGGCGCGCCCAGCGTCGTCTACGAGCGGGAACTACTGGCCGAGCACATCTCCGGGGTCGCCGGACAGCTGCCCGGCGCGTTCCACTGGCTGCGCGATCGTCTCGATGGCGTGGCTGCCCCCGAGGGCTGCACGATCAGCGATCCGACCTTCGTGATGGCCGAACCGCGTTTCTGGCAGACCCTCGGGGAGGTCCTGCCCACCGCCGTGCAGGCCCTGATCGGTCAGGCCATCGGCGCGGGCAGATAGCTCGCGGAGTCTAGAGCTTGACGATGGAGGTCACCGGGTAATCGCCCTGGCGCTCACGGCCGTTGAGGAAGCCGAGCTCGAGCACCACCGCGGCCGCGGCGACCTCGGCTCCGGCGGCGGTGAAGAGCTCGGCCGCCGCGGCCAGGGTGCCGCCGGTGGCGAGCACGTCGTCGAGCAGCAGCACCTTGCGGCCGCGTAGGTCGATGCCGTCGGCCGGGATCTCCAGTGCGGCCGAACCGTATTCGAGGGTGTACTCGCGGCTGATGACCGGCGGCGGCAGCTTGCCCGCCTTGCGGACGGCGATCACGCCGGTGCCGAGCACCGCCGCGACGCCCGCGCCGAGCAGGAAGCCGCGGGCGTCGACGCCGGCCACCAGGTCGGCGTCGGGGGCGCAGGCGGCAAAGCAGTCCAGCACCGAGCGGAAGCCCTCGGAGTCGGCGAACACCGGGGTGAGATCGGCGAAACGCACACCGGGCGTGGGGAAGTCATCGTGCCAGCGGGTCAGCCGCTGCACCGCTTCACCGGCCTTGGCCGCTCGTTCTCCCGCCACTTCCGCCGTCTCCAACATCTCGTGCTTGCTCATCTACACCCACTCCTCATCCACCACGCCCGTGCGGGCGTTCACCGTTTCAGCACCCAGCGATCCATGTTCCAGCCCGCGCCCGCCCGGGTGGGGCTGGCGATTCCGTTCTCCATGCCGTCCCCGAACGCGACGGTGCGGGGTCCGGCGAACAGCGGAATCGAGGGCATCTCGCTCCAGAGCAGGTTCTCCTGCTCGGTCAGCAGGTTCAGCACGACGCCCGAGTTGTCCTCGGCGGCAAGCTGATCCGCGATGGCATCGTAGCGGCCGTTGCCGAAGCGGCCGAAATTCAGGCCCGCACCGGTGCGCAGCGCGGCGATGGCATCGGTCGCGGCCAGGGTGCCGGAGGGTCCCGGCATGCCCGCGGTGCCGCCCAGGATGGCGTCCACCTTGCCCTCGGTGAGCTGCGCGGCGGTGAAATCCGGTGCGCCCGCGTCGATCACGGTGATGCCCGCGGGTTTGCAGGCGGCGGCGATGGCGGCGACCATGGCCGCGCGCCGCTCGTCGGGCTTCACGTAGCCGATGCGCACTGTCTGGTTGGCCAGCGGGCCCGCGGCGGCCGGCGACGCGTCGCCACCGCCCTTGTACTTGTCGCCCGCACCCGCGATGGACGGGTAGTAGATCGAATCCTGTTGCACGGTCCGCGAATTCAGCAGTCCCGCGCCGAGCCCGAGCTTGACGTCGTAGTCCGGATGCCCGAACTTGTCGAACAGCGCCTGGCGCGGCACGCACGACGCGAACGCCCGGCGCGCACCGGCCGAATCGAAGACGCCGCCGGTGGCCAGCACCAGCTGCTCGACCCCGCGGCCGGGCAGGTTCTGCTTGTGGAATCCGCCCAGGCTGACATCGCCGAGCGAGCCCGCGCCCACGTCGAGCACGCCGACGGACTTGTCGGCCACCTTCGACTTCAGATCGGAATGCCGGTCCCACACCACGATCCGCGGCGTGCGGGGCTGATTGCCCCACCACTTCTCGTTCTTCACCAGCACCAGACCGTCCTTGTCGCCGAAGGAGTCGATCCGGTACGGGCCCGAGGAGGGCAGCACCGTCAGGTCCAGCTTGCCGGGGGTGAGCTTCCAGCCGTTGTTCCAGAAGTCGGCCATGCGCTCGAGCGTGGGCTGATCACCGGTCTGCACCGGGGTCACCACGTTCGGGATCTTCACCTGGGTGGCGATCACGTGCGCGGGCATCATCTCGGCGGCGTTGAACAGCGCCTTCCACGCCGAATAGTGCTTGCCGGGCCGGAACACCACGGTGGCGTCCTTGGATCCGGGCTGGCAGTCGACCCGCTCGATATCGCGGTAGCCGTCGGTGCCCGCGGCGTCGAACATCGGAATCGGCCCGCCCGGACCGGCTTTGGTGAACCGGCCGCTGCGCGCCGCCCAGGTCAGCACCAGATCGTCACAGGAAGTGGCGATCCCGTCGGAGTAGGTGCCCTCCGGATTGAGCCGGTACTGGATGGTCTGCGTCTCGCCCGGCACCTCTTTCGCGGTGCCGGTGTCGGTATCGGCCACCGGCTGCCCGTCCGGGCCGGTGTAGAAGAACCCGGTCAGCACCCGCGAGAACACCGCGGCCGCACCGCTGTTCGCGCCGAGGGTGCTGGAGCCGTTGTAGCTGGCGATGACCGCGTCCACGCCGTACCCGATGGAGGGCACCTGGTTCTTGGAGGAACATCCGGCCAGCGCGCCGGCGGCGAGGGCTCCCGCCACCAGCGCGACCGCGGTCCGGCGCACCGCCGTCGACTTGGATACCGGGGTTGAAATGGATACAGCCCTATGGTCGTGCTTCACCGTCGCGATCCCCCCGCTGTCAGTGCCGTCGCTTCTGTCGTTTCCCACTCGGCCGGGCACCGGGACGCGGCGCCCCGGTGGCTTGGCTGCGCGGACCGTGGTCGCGCGCAACGCCATTGGTCACCAGATCGGAACCGCGGGTTGCGGCCCCGGCGCGCGACGCGGCGGCCGAGCCGACCCGCGCCCTGCCCGCACCCGAACGCTTGGCCAGCACCTTCTTGGTGTGCGCGGCCACCGGACCGAAGCGTTCCTTGATCGACACCAGCAGCGGGGTGGCGAAGAAGATGGACGAGTAGGTGCCCACGATCAGACCCACCAGCTGCACCAGCGCCAGGTCCTTGAGCGTGCCGACGCCCAGCATCCACACCGCGATCACCAGCAGGCCCAGCACCGGCAGGATGCCGATGAGGCTGGTGTTGATCGAGCGCATGATGGTCTGGTTCAGCGCCAGGTTGGCCTGCTCGGCGTAGGTGCGCCGGGTGACGTGCAGGATGCCCTTGGTGTTCTCCTCCACCTTGTCGAACACGATGACCGAGTCGTAGAGCGAGAAGCCCAGAATCGTCAGCATGCCGATCACGGTCGCGGGCGTCACCTCGAAACCGATGAGCGAGTACACGCCCGCGGTGACACTGAGGTCGAATCCCAAGGCGGCCAATGCCGCCAGCGCCATATCGCGCTCGTAGCGGATGGTGATGTAGAGCGTCACCGCCAACAGGAACGCCGCCAGCGCCCACAGCGCCTTCTTGGTGATCTCGCCGCCCCAGGTCTCACTCACATCGGAGAAGCTGATGGCCGCGGGATCGGCCTTGCCGTCCTTGTCCTTCGGATGGAAGGCCTCGAACAGCGCGCCCTGCAGCTTGGACACCTGATCGGTATTCAGCGCGTCGGAGCGGATCAGGATGGTGGCATTGCCGCCCACACCCACGGTCTGCACCGACACCGGGTCGTGGCCCAGCGCCGAGCGGTAGACCTCCTCGGTCTTCGAGGTGCTCACGCCCTCGGCGGGGAACTGCACCCGCGAGCCGCCCTCGAAGTCGATGCCGAAGGTGAAGCCGCGCACGATCATCGAGACGATCGCGATGGCCACGATGGCGCCGGTGATGGCGTACCAGCGCTTGCGGTGCCCGATCACATCGAGCGCGCCGGTACCGGTGTAGAGCCGGTAGAAGAAGCTGTGCTGCGGCAGCCGCTGCTGCTCCTGCTCGGGCGAGAAGTCTTCCGGCGCAGCGTCGTCGATTCGGTTCGTCATCTCGTTCACGCCTTCCCGGCCGTCGCCAGCCCAGCCGCCTTGCGCTCCTGCGCGTATTCCTGGATCGCGCCCAGACCGTTCACGGAAGGCTTCTGCCAGAACGCGGTTCGCGAGGCCAGCAGGACCAGCGGGTAGGTCACCAGGAACACCACCACCACGTCGAGGATGGTGGTCAGGCCGAGGGTGAAGGCGAAGCCCTTCACCTGGCCGACCGACAGCCAGTACAGGATCGCTGCGGCGATGAAGCTGACCGCGTTACCCGAGAGGATGGTCTTGCGGGCGTGGGTCCAGCCGCGCGGCACCGCCGAACGGAAGCTGCGGCCCTCGCGCATCTGATCCTTGATGCGTTCGAAGAACACCACGAACGAGTCGGCTGTCGTACCGATACCGATGATCAGACCGGCGATACCCGCCAGGTCCAGGGTGAATCCGATCCAGCGGCCGAGCAGCACCATGATGCCGTAGACCGCGAAACCCGAGGACACCAGCGACAACCCGGTGATGAGGCCGAGCATGCGGTAGTAGATCAGGCAGTAGAGCAGCACCACGGCCAGGCCGACCGCACCCGCGATCAGACCCGCGCGCAGCGAGGACAGGCCCAGGGTCGCCGATACCGTCTCGGCCTCGGAGGTGCCGAACGACAGCGGCAGCGAGCCGTACTTGAGGGTGTTGGCCAATTCCTTGGCGGTGGTGGAGCTGAACTTGCCGGAGATCTGGGTGCTGCCGCCGTACTGGCCGCCGGTGATCACCTGCGGGGCGCTCACCACGCGCGAATCGAGCGCGAAGGCGAGCTGCTTGCCCTGGTACTGGGTGGTCAGCTTGCCCCAGGTGTCGGAGCCGCCGGACTTGAATTCCACGTCCACGACCCAGCCCTGACCCTGCTTGGAGTCGTAGGTGGCGGTGGCGTTCTTGATCTCCTGGCCGTCGAGCGCGCTCTTGTCCAGCAGGTAGACGGTGCTGCCGTCGGTGGAGCAGGTGACCAGCGGCAGGTTCGGGTCGTCGTTACCGGCGAGCGGGTCGGGCTTGGAGCAGTCCAGGCTCAGCATCGCCTTCTGCTGAGTCTCCTGATCGGTGCTCTGCCGCAACGCTTTCGCGTCGGCGATCTCCTTCTGCGTCTGCTGCTGCGGAGTCAGCTTGCCGCCCGGAGTGGTCGGCGGAACCGAGGGCTCCTGTGCCGGGAACACCCGGTTCTGCGGGGCCTCGGTGGTCGGCGCCGGAGTCTCGGTGGTCGGCGCGGCCGGAGTAGTGGTCGGCTGTGCCGCATCGGTCGGCGGGGTGGTCGGCTGCGCGGCCGGGGGCTGCTGTTGCTGCCCGCCCTTCTGCGCGGGCAGCGAGGTCACCACCGGACGGATGTAGAGCTTGGCCGTGGTGGCGAGCGAACGGGCCTGTCCGCCATCGTCTCCCGGCACCGTGATGACCAGGTTGTCACCGTCGATGGTGACCTCGGAACCGGCCACACCCAGACCGTTGACGCGGTCCTCGATGATGTTCTGAGCCTTCTTCAGGCTCTCCTTGCTGGGCTTGCCACCGTCGGGCGTGCGCGGCGTCAGCGTGACGCGGGTACCGCCCTGCAGGTCGATGCCGAGTCTCGGGGTGGGCGATTTGTCGCCGGTGAAGAACACCAGCGCGTAGATCGCCGCCACCAGCACGCCGAAAACGGCGAGCAGGCGCAGCGGATGCTGCACCGATCCCTGGGAAGGTGGCACGTTTCGTATCTCCTAGGCGGAATGGGGTGGAACGAGTGTGGGGTACACACCGCAGCGCCATCGGCCGCCGGGAAACTCAGGCGGCCGATGGCGCGGGGTGTATCAGTCCTTGGTCAGCTTCGGCGCGTCATCGGCGGCTTCGACGTGATTGTCGGAACCGGCCTCGACGGTCTCGACGGCATCGGCCGAGGTCTCTTCGGTGGTGTCGCCGTCGGTCTGCGCGTCATCGTCGGTGCGCACCTCGCGGATCGACTGCCGCAGCCAGGTGGTGACGATCTCCTCGGCGATCTCCAGATCGACGGTGGTGTCATCGAGTTCGACCACGGTGCCGAACAGCCCCGACGTGGTGACGACGCGGTCGCCGACCTTCAGATCGTTCTGCATATCCGTCACCTTGGCCATCTCCCGCTTCTGGCGGCGGACACCGAGGAACATCGGGATGAGCAGAGCAACCAGCAGCAGCGGCAGCAGAAGGTCCATCGTCGAAGTCAGCCCCTAGTCAATGGTCGGATGGGTGCGTTTCCCACACAGTCTGCCAGTACACCCTGAGAAGCGGCGCGCCGACCTGTAATCGAATCGCATGCGTTTCGCGCAGGGCTGATTCATTCCGATAATCCGGCCCTGGTTCCCCGACAGGCACGTGCAATCCAGCCGGGCTGCGCGGTCGGCCGCCGACTATGCCGACCGCGCAGTCCCACTCAGGCGGACTGGACTCCATAGGAGTAGTCGTCGAGCGGGAAGTTGGCCGCCTCGCGATGGGCGTTCAGGGTACTGGTCGGACGCAGCAGCGCGGCCTCGCCGTGCTGGTTGAAGTAGTAGCTGCGGGCGGTCGCGCACTGGCCGCCGTAGAACACCGACGCGCCGAGCTTCTCGGTGACGCGGTCGAGGAATTCGGCATTGGCCTCCTCGGTCACCTCGAAGACCCGCTCGCCGCGGCGGAACATCTCACCGAACAGGCGCGCCATGTGCTTCATCTGCGCCTCGATGGTGGTGAAGTAGGACAGGCCGCTGTAGGAGTAGGGGCTGTTGAGGCTGATGAAGTTGGGGAACTTCGGCACGGTGATGCCCTCGTAGGCCTGGAAGCGGTTGTCGCGCCAGAACTTTCCGAGATTGCGGCCCTCGCGGCCGATGATCTCGATGGCGGGGAAATTGACGTCCCACAGGTTGAAGCCGGTGGCCAGGATCAAGGTGTCGATCTCGGTCTTGTGGCCGTCGGCGGTGACGATGCCGTCGGGTTCGATGTGATCGATGGAGTTGGTCTCCAGGCGGACATGGTCCTCGTTGAACGTCGTGAAGTAGGTGTTCGAGAAGGTGGGCCGCTTGCAGCCGAAATCGTAGTCCGGGGTCAGCTTCTTGCGGGTCTCCTTGTCGCGCACCGAGTTCCGCAGATGCGCCTTGGCGAGAATCCCCGCGGCCTTGTTCAGCGGCTTGGCCTGCTTGAAATGCAGCACGCCGACCACCATGAGCGCCTCCAGCAGGGAGGTATTGGCTAGGCGGGCGGCCTTCTGCGTCAACGGGACTCGTGCGAACAGCTTCTGGACGGCAGGCGGGATCGCGGTGTCGAACTTGGGCACCACCCAGATCGGGGTGCGCTGGAAGACGGTGAGCGCCCGTGCCTTCTTGGCGACCTCGGGAATCAGCTGCACGGCGGTCGCGCCGGTGCCGATGATGGCGGCTTTCTTACCGGTGAGGTCGAAGTCGTTGTCCCAGGCGGTGGTGTGAATGATCTTGCCCGCGAAGGTATCGATGCCCGGGAACGGCGGGGTGTAGGGCTGCGACAGGAAGCCGGTGGCGGTCATCAGGTAGCGCGCGGTCAGGGATTCGCCACCCTCGATGGCGACCACCCAGAGCTGCTGCTCCTCGTCCCAGCGCGCGCCGCCGACCACGGTGTTGAACCGCATGCGGCGGCGCAGATCGTATTTGTCGGCGACGTGCTCGGCGTACTTCTTCAGCTCCGAACCCGGCGCGAACAGCCGCGACCAGTACGGGTTGGGCTCGAAGGAGTAGGAGTAGGTGACCGAGGCGATATCCACCGCCAGGCCCGGGTAGTGGTTCACATGCCAGGTGCCGCCCAGATCGTCCTCGCGCTCGAGGATGACGAAATTGCTCAGGCCGAGCCGATCCAGCTCGATGCCCGCGCCCATTCCGCCGAAACCGGCACCGACCACGATGGCGTCGTACTGAGGTGCCACGCCGAACCTCCTGCAGAGAGTCTCTTCACCACTGAAGTGATGCACACGTCACGGAATGACATCTCATTCCGTTTGTGATCACCGTATCATCGGGCCTGTGACGAAGCCATCCTCGAGAATCGAACGCCGCAAGGCCGAGCTCCGGCAGGAGATCATCGACACCGCGTTCGCGTGTTTCGCCGAGAAGGGCTATCACGCCACCGGCATCGCCGATATCGCCGGCGAGCTGGGTATCGGGCACGGGACGTTCTACCGGTACTTCGAGAACAAGCGCGACATCATCGACCACGTCATCGACGATCTGGCCGCGCGCATCATCGAATCGCTGGGCACCGACAACGCGCCGGACGCGGCCGACAGCCTGGAGGAGTACCGGGCGCAGGTGGACCGGATCGGCGACGCGCTGAACCGGATCTTCCTCGAGGATCAGCGGGTGGCGCAGATGCTGCTGTTCCAGGCCACCGGGATCGACACCGAGCTGACCATGCGGTTGTACGGGCTGCTGGACACCGCGGACGCGCTGACGGCCGGGTATCTCGAGCACGGGGTCGAACGGGGTTATCTGCGTGCGGATCTCGATACGGTGAATACCGCGCGGGCGGTGACGGGCATGCTGCTGGCCGCGATCCTGCACGGGATCCGCAATCCCGATGCGCGGGCGGTCGACGATCTGAGCCATGCCATCCGGCATCTGCTCATCGACGGGGTGCGTAAGCATTAGATACAGACCCGTTTGTCCGATGCGGCCGGATCCGCAAGGGGCGGAAGTAATTCGGACATGAGCCCATTGGCACAATGACGCGGTGACCCCCGACGACGTCCGCCGCACCCGCTTCGGTCAAGCGCCGTTCGGGCATCCCGGCTACCATCCCGAGCAGGTGGACGCCTTCTGCGCGCGCATCGCCGACACCATGCTCGGCCGCGACCACCTCACCGTCGCCGATATCCGCCTGGTGGAATTCGACGCTCCCCCGCCGGGCCGCCGCGGCTACGACATCGAGCAGGTCGACGA
Organism: Nocardia sp. JMUB6875; assembly: GCF_041154655.1. Taxonomy (NCBI): domain Bacteria; kingdom Bacillati; phylum Actinomycetota; class Actinomycetes; order Mycobacteriales; family Nocardiaceae; genus Nocardia; species Nocardia sp. JMUB6875. The sequence continues at coordinate 9,365 of NZ_BAAFGR010000025.1, read as the reverse complement.
CTTCCTCGACCACTTATGCGTCGAACTGGAGTACCTACGCCGGGGCCGCAGCCGATTGCCGGCGGGCCGCACCCACGAACCCCTCACCCCGGACGATGTCCTGCGCATCCAATTCTCCGCGCCCCCTTACGGGTTCCCCGGCTACGTGGCCGACGAGGTCGGCGCGTTCCTCGACCGTCTCGCCGCCACCCTGGCCCATCACGGCCCGAACGGGCTGACCGCCAGGGACATTCAGGACATCACCTTTCATCTCGCGCCCGACGGCGTCCCGGCCTATCACCGCGACGAGGTCGACGCCTTCCTCGACCTGGTGGTGCACCAGCTCGAAAGGTCCGAGGTGACCCCGCACTAGCTGCGCACGGCGCCCGGATCGCCTTTACTACTTCCGGGGGAACGTATGTGAGGAGTGGCCATGGCGCTGACACCGGAGGAAGCGGTCGTCGGGCTGTTCGAGCGGACGGCGACGACGGTGCCCGCGTATCGGAAATTCCTGGGCGAGCACGGTATCGATGCCGCGTCGATCGTCTCGTTCGCGGATTTCACCAAGCTGCCGCTGGTGGACAAGCCCGGTTATCTGCGGCGGTATCCGCTGCCGGAGTTGTGCCGGGACGGGCGGATCGGGGATGTGATCGCCATGTCGTCGGGGTCCACCGGGGAACCGACACCGTGGCCCCGGTCGGTGGCGGACGAGCGGCGGACGGCGGCGCGGTTCGAGCAGATCTTCCGGGACGCGTTCCGCGCCGATGAGCGGAAAACGCTGGCGGTGGTGTGTTTCGCGCTCGGGACGTGGGTGGGTGGGCTGTTCACCCTCGGGTGCGTGCGGGAGCTCGCCACACGCGGCTATCCGGTGACGGCGGTTGCCCCGGGCAACGACAAGACCGAGATTCTGCGGGTGATCCGCACGCTCGCACCGCATTTCGATCAGGTGGTCCTGTTGGGATATCCGCCGTTCCTCAAGGACGTGATCGACACCGGCCGCGCCGAGGGCGTGCCGTGGGCGGACTATGCCATCAAGCTCGTTACCGCCGGTGAGGTTTTCAGCGAGGAATGGCGAACGCTGGTCGCGCGGCGGGCCGGAGACATCGACCCGGGCACCGCCATCGCCTCGCTGTACGGCACGGCCGATGGCGGGGTGCTGGCCAATGAGACGCCGCTGTCGGTGGAGATCAGGCGGATGCTGGCCGCCCGTCCCGAGGTCGCGCACGCGCTCTTCGGCGAATCCAGACTGCCGACCCTGGCCCAGTACGATCCCTACCATCGCTACTTCGAGCACATCGACGGCACGCTCGTGGTCTCCGGTGACAGCGGAGTTCCCTTGATCCGCTACCACATCGCCGATGAGGGCGGCCTCATCCCCTACCGGCGCATGCTGGACTTCCTTGCCGCCCACGACCTGCGGCCCTCGGTACCCGGATTCGAGCAGCCGTTCGTATTCGTGTTCGGCCGCAGTCACTTCACGGTGTCCTGCTACGGCGCGAACGTGTATCCGGAGAACATCACCGTCGGATTGGAACAGCCCGGCATCAGCGATCACATCACGGGCAAGTTCGTGCTCGAGGTGCTGGAGACCGACGACCGGGACCGCGCCCTGCGGGTGACCGTCGAACTCGCACCCGCGGCCACTCCGCCCGACGATCTCGACGACCGGATCGCGGAGTCGGTGCGCACCGAATTGCGGCGGCTCAACAGCGAATTCGCGCATTATGTGCCGCTAGAACGCCAGCGCCCCCGGATCGTCCTGCTCCCGCACGGCGATCCGGGGTATTTCCCGCTCGGCGTCAAGCACCGCTATACGCGACCGGCACGAGACACCCGCGCCTAGCCCTGCTGCTTGAGACCCTTTGCGGGATCGATGAATTCGTTGGTAACCAGGTCGGTCGGGGCGAGGTTGTCGGGGACCTGCTGGCCGCGGGCCTTCAGCAGCGGGGTCACCTGGGCGATGGCGCGGGCGACGCGGTCGGGGTCGAAGTTGCCCAGGGTGGCGTCGGGCCCGTTGCCGACGATCTTCTCCTTCAATTGCACCGCAACCGAACTGGTGTTGCCTGCGGCGGAGATGGGCGGGCCGTCGGGGATGGTCTGGGCGATGCGCAGCAGGGCCTGGTTGGTGGGTTCGGGGTTGGTGACGTAGTCGATTTCGGCCTGCTGCAGCATGGGGACGAGCTTCTGCAGGCAGGGGCGCAGCTTGTCGAGTTCACCGCTGCGGATCGACCAGGCGTGCGGGTAGCTCTCGTAGCCGGCGTCGGCGACCAGCAGGTGGCCGGTGGGCTTCTGCCAGCCCTTCACATCGTGTTCCCAGCGGTAGGGCTCATTGGAGACGTAGCCCTGCTGCATGACGCGGCCGTGTTCGGCGACGAAGCGGCTGGGAGTGCCGTCGTAGGAGGCGTCGAGCTGTTCCTTCTTCACATCCCCGTCAGCGACCAGGTAGTCCATGTAGATCTTGCCCTCGGAGTACAGGATCGGGGCATTGGTGGCGGCCACGTCCTTCCACGAATTGACCGTGTAGGAGGCCGGATCCCACATGACGATCTGCGGGTTCTTCTCGAGCGAGGCGAACACGCCGGTGAGCGGGAACTTGGCCTTGGCGCGCACCTGCTCGTCGGTCGGCACCAGGCCGAGGGTGATCGAGTTGTCCTGGTACATCTGCGCGGGCACCGGCTGACCGCCGAGGAACGGACCACCCAGGCGCACTTCGACATTCACGCCGGTATCGCCGAGCGGGCCGCTGTACGCGCCCTTCTTCACATCGACGGTGCCGTTCGGGCCGACCAGCTGATAGGCGGCCGCCCGCTCCGGGGTGGCGTACCAATCCGTCTGGATGACGACGGTGGCGGGACAGATACCGGCCAGCGCACCCTGCCCGGTGGGCTTCGGGGTGGAGGCGCCGCCACCGCAGGCGGCGGTGAGCAGGACGCTGCCGGTGACGGCGGCAGCAGCGAGGACACGTTTGTTCACGGGAGTTCCTAGAGAGTTGAAACAGACTGCGAGAGAGGGGGTTCGGCTACCGGTCGGCACGCTTGCCGTGGGCGCGATCGACCCGGCCGGCGAGGAAGTCGAAGATCCAGAACAGGATCAGGCCGACCAGTGAGGACAGCAGCAGGGCGGTGAGCAGTTCCTCGGTGGCGAGGCGCTGGCGGTAGACATCGATCATGCGGCCGATGCCGGGCTCGCCCTGCCGGAAGAAGAAGTCGGCGACGATGGAGCCGATCACGGCCATACCCGCCGAGATCTTGAAGCCGGAGATCATGGCCGGAAGCGCCGCGGGCAGCTGCAGTTTCACCAGGCGCTGCCAGCGGTTCGCGCCGTGCAGCGTGAACAGGTCGTGTTCGGAGGCCTGCACGGATTTGAGGCCGAACAGGGTGTTGGTGATGACCGGGAACAGCGACACCATGACGCATACGATGACGCGGCTGCCGAACTCGTAGCCGAACCAGAAGCCGAACAGCGGGACCACGGCCAGCACCGGAATCGTCTGCAGGATCACGGCATACGGGTAGAGGGAGTATTCCGCCCAGCGAGCCTGGCTCATGATCACCGCGAACGCGACGCCGGCGATGATGGCGATGGTGAGGCCGACGAGTGCGATCTGCACGGTCGCACCGAGCGCCGAGAGGATCTCGGTGCGGGTGGCGGCGTCGAGCAGACCCTTGGAGATCACCGATTCCGGTGGCGGGAGCAGGAATCGGGATTCCTGCGGGATGAGGAAGTGGCTGGCGATCGTCCAGGCGGCCATGACCAGGAGGAAGACCAGCGCGGGGGCGAAGACGCGGATGGGGGCGATCGCGAAGGGCCAGCGGGGTTTCCACGGCGTGCGCGGCGGTCGCGCGGTCGAGTCGGAGACTTCGGGCACGCCGGGACCTTCGCTCGCGGCGATGGCGTTGTTGATGGCGGCGGCGGTCATGCGGCCCTCCCTCGGGTCGGTACGGTTCCGCGTTCGGCGTCGTGCAGTGCCGCCGAGACCTCGGCCGCGATGGCCCCGAACTCCGGCGTGTATCGCGATTCCGGTTTGCGCGGAAAGTCCAGCGGCACCGCGATATCCGCCGACACCCGGCCCGGCCGACCGGTGAGCACGACCACGCGGGTGGACATGAACACCGCCTCGGCCACCGAGTGCGTGACGAACACCCCGGTGAATCCCGAACGCCGGTAGAGCCCGCTCACCTCCTCGTTGAGCCGCTGCCGGGTGATCTCGTCGAGCGCGCCGAACGGCTCGTCGAAGAGGAACAGCTCCGGTGCGCCGGTCAGCGCCCGTGCGATGGAGGTGCGCATGCGCATGCCGCCGGAAAGCTGTGCGGGCTTGTGGTTCTCGAACCCGGTCAGCCCGACCAGCTCCAGCGCCTCCCGCGCCGCGGCCCGCCGGGTCGCCTTGTCGGTGCCCGCGAGTTCCGCGGGCAGTTCGATATTGCGCAGTACCGAGCGCCAGGGCAGCAGGGTCGCCTCCTGGAACACGTACCCGACCTTGCCGGTGGCGACGGAAACCGTTCCGGTGGTGGGCTTCTCGAATCCGGCGGCCAGCCGCAGCAGCGTGGACTTACCGCACCCGGAGGGCCCGACCAGGGAGACGAACTCGCCGGGCCGGATGGTGATGTCGATGCCCTCGAGCGCGTGGGTGCCGTTCTCGAAGGTCAGTCCGACATCGCGGAAGCCCAGGGCGGTTTCACTCGGGACAACGGCGCCGGTGTATACATTGCCGCTCCCGGCGGCCACTGCATTCCCGTCCGTGATCCCGTCCGGAAGTCCGTCCGAGCCTTGGCCTTTGGTGGCGTTTGAAGCGGTGGTGCGCATGTCCACAGTTCTATCGGCGGATCGTTGCCGGACGCGGTCCGCGCGATTACGCGTTTGTTTCGTATACGATCAGTCGGCGAGCAAGCGGCCGTCGCGAGCGACCACCCGGCCACGCTTCACGACCAGTTCGCGAGGCGGAACGGAAACGACTGCGGCCGCGGGTGTCTCGGCGTGCACGGCGAACAGGTCGGCGTTGGCGCCCACCGCGAGTCCGTAGTCGGCGATCCCGAGAACCGACGCGCCGCCGTAGGTTCCGGCGGCCAGGGCCAGTTCGATCTCCTCGTCCGCGACCAGCCGATCCCGGAAGGCCACCTGCATGATTCGGCGCAGCATGTCGCCGTCACCGTAGGGGGTCCACAAGTCCCGGATGCCGTCGTTGCCGAGTGCCAGTCCAGCTCCGGCCGCGTGCATGGTCCGGATCGGGACGACAGGTGCGTCGCCTACCGCACAGGTGACCATCGAAACACCTGCCTCGGCAAGGCTTTCGGCGATCCGTCGCTGCTCGTCGGGTGCGAGCTCGCCCATCGCATACGCGTGGCTGATGGTCACCCGCCCGGCGAGCCCGGTCGCCTTGGTGCGCGCCACGATCAGGTCGTACTGCCAAGCGCCGAGCGCGCCCCGGTCGTGCAGATGGATATCGATGCGCGCGCCGTACTTCTCGGCGAGACCGAAGATCAGATCCAGCTGACCGGCCGGATCACCGTCGTAGCCAGCGGGATCCAGTCCGCCGATCGCCTCGACGCCGTCGGCCAGCGCGGCCTCCAGGAGTTTGTCCGTGCCGGGGCGCGTCAGCAGGCCGCCTTGAGGGAAGGCCACGAGTTGCACATCTACTCGGTCCGCATGCCGGGCCGCGGCCGCTCGGACTGCCTCGACACCTCGCAGGCCCACCTCGGGATCTATGTCGATGTGACTGCGAACGTGCGCGGTGCCGCCGGAGACCATGGCCGCCAGCAGGTTCGACGCGTAGTCGGCGCTGGGCAGTCCCAGTTCGTCGCGGCGGCCCTCGCCGTTGGCGATCCGGCCGGACAGGGTACGGCCGCCGGTATTGGGCACCCAGGGGCCGCCGAACATGGTCTTGTCGAGGTGGCAATGGGAGTCGACCAGGCCCGGAAGCACCAGCGCACCAGCCAGATCCACGGTATCGACGCCATCGGCGGTGAGGTCGGAGCCGATGGCGGCGATGCGGCCGTCACGAATGAGGATGTCGGCCACCGCGAGCGGGGCTCCGGGAGTCCACGGCCGTCCGCCGCGCAGCAAGAGATCGTTCATGAGATACACCACCTGTCAGAGAGAAGAGCTAGAGCTAGGACAGCAACATCGCGGTTCCGGCGCCGACGCCGAACACGATCACCACGGCCCGGAAGACACCCGGCCGCAGCCGGTCCGCCAGCCGCGCACCCGCCACGCCACCGAGCAGGCAGGCCGGGGCCAGGACCGCGACCGCCCACCATTGCACCGGCCCGAACAGCGCGACCGCCACCACCGCCGTGGTCGAGACCGTGAGCGTGAGCAGGCTTTTCAACCCGTTGAGCCGGGTGATCGAGGCATCGATGCCCAGGGCCAGCGCGGTCAGCAGCACGATTCCCATGCCGCCGTTGAAGTACGCGCCGTACGCCGCGCCGAGGAACACCCCCGCGAACAACCGCAGCCGCGAATCCCCGCCGTGCGCCGCGAGCCTGCGCGAGACCGCGGGCTGCGCCGCGAACAGCGCGGTGGCCGCCAGGATCAGGTACGGCACCAGGGCCGCGAACACCTTGGGCGGCGCGGCCAGCAGCGCGATCACGCCGCCGGTCGCACCCGCCACGCCGGTGAGCACCAATCCCGGTACCAGCGGCCGATGTTCATCGAGACGTTTGCGCAGTGCGGCGGCCCCGCCGAGATAGCCGGGCCAGACGGACACCGAGTTGGTGACGGTCGCCGTCACCGGCGGCAGGCCCGTGGCGAGCAAGGCCGGAAACGACAGCAGACTGCCGCCCCCGGCGATGGCATTGCACACGCCCGCCCCGAAACCGGCGGCGAACAAGAGCACTAGATGTGCGGGATCCATGAAATCCTTCCGGACAGAATGGCCGCATCGTATACAAACCCTCGCAGATCAGCGACCTGAAGGTGTTGCGCCGCAGCCGGACCCGCGAATGCGGTGGCTGTGCAGTAGATTTGCGGCATCCCGTCGGGCGAGGCCACGATGGATCGTATGCAAACCAGTCCCGCGCTTTCCCGGATCCGCAGATGAGGCAGCAGTGACCAGCACCACCGGGCGCATGACACCGCAACAGTTGTGTCGCGCCATTCGTGACGACATCATTCGCGGTGCGTACTCCCCCGGGCAACGGCTGACGGAGGACGCGCTCGCGGAGAGCTACGGGGTCTCCCGGGTCCCGGTCCGCGAGGCCCTGCGCACCCTGGAAGCCGAGGGTTTCGCCTCGTCACGGCCGTACGCCGGAGTCTTCGTGGCGGAACTCACCGAGGAGGAAGCCGCCGACCTGCTCGAAATCCGCGCCCGCCTGGAACCGTTGTGCGCCTCCCGCGCCGCGGCCCGCCGCACCCCCGAACAACTCGGCCGCCTCAAGGAACTCACCGCCCTCGGCCAGGACGCCGTCCGCGCCGGCCGCCTCGACGAACTGGCCCGCCTCAACAGCCGCTTTCACGAGGTACTCGCCGAAGCCTCGGGCAGAACCCTGCTCACACAGCTGATCATGCAGCTGAGCTGGAAGATCGCCTGGGTCTACTCGGTCGAACTCCCCCGCCGCGCCGGTGACTCCTGGCGCGAACACGAAGAGATCTGCGCCGCCCTGGAAGCCGGCGACCCCGACCGCGCCGCCGAGGTGGTGAGCACCCACATCGCCCACGCCGCCTCCGCCTACCGCTTCCGGCAGCGAACGGAACACGCTGTGCAACAGTCAGGTTCGGCCTCCCGAGCTTCGTAACATCGCCGCAGCATTCGCGGCCCGGCGACGAAACATCTCCCTCGTATACAAACGGAATCACTTCGTGTCGGGGAGGTAGCCATGACGGATTTGTTGCCGGAGACGGTCGACCCGGAGTCACCGGAACCGCCGGAGCCACCGCAAACAGTGGACCTGGTGCTGCGCGCCGCACGGATCGCCGATAACGCGGAACTGGTGGACATCGCAATCACCAACGGCGTCATCACCGCGATCAGATCCAAGGTCGCCACACCCGGCACCGAGGAGATCGACTGCGCCGGACGCGTAGTCATTCCCGGCCTGATCGAATCTCACGTCCACCTGGACAAGGCCCTCCTCGACGCCGAAAAATCCAACCCCGACGGCACCCTGGCCGGTGCCATCAGCGTCACCGCCGAACTCAAACGAGGCTTCACCGTAGCCGCCATCCGCGACCGAGCCCGCCGAGTTCTCGACATGGCGATCACCAACGGCACCACCGCAATCCGAGCCCACCCCGACGTCGACCCGATCGTCGGCCTGCGCGGCGTAACGGCCCTCCTCGACCTCCGCGAGGAATACCGCGACCGCCTCGACCTGCAGATCGTCGCCTTTCCCCAGGAAGGCATCCTCCAAGCCCCCGGCACCATCGACCTCCTCCGCGAAAGCCTGTACGCGGGAGCCGATGTCCTCGGCGGCTGCGCCTACAACGAACGCACCATCGAGGACTGCCACCGCCACGTCGACCTGATCTTCGACCTGGCAGCGGAGTTCAACGTCCCCTTGGACATCCACGCCGACTTCGCCGACGACGCCAGCGATCCGCGATACGCCATGGCGGATTACATCGCCGCGGTCACCGAACGCACCGGACGCCAGGGCCGAGTCACCCTCGGCCACATGACTTCCCTGGCCGGGCGGGCACCCGCCGACCGTGCGCGAACAATCGAACGACTGGCTGCGGCCGGGATCTCCGTGGTGCCATTGCCCGCCACCGACATGCACCTCGGCGGACGATCGGACAGCACCAACGTACGGCGGGGCATCGCGCCGATCCGGGAGCTGTGGGAGGCGGGGATCACGACTGCGTACTCGTCCAACAACATTCGGAATGCATTCACGCCGTATGGGAATGCGGACATGTTGGATGTCGGGTTGTTCCTTGCTCAGACCGCACATTTATCGGGGCCAGAGGACATGAACCGGGTGCTGGCGATGGCCACGACCGAGGCGGCACGAACCATCGGGATCGCTGATCGGTACGGAATCCGGGTCGGAGCTGCCGCGGACCTCGTGGTCCTGTCGACATATCGGCTCGCGGACGCATTACTCGACCGCCCCGATCGGAACTACGTCTTCAAAGCCGGCCGTCTCGCCGCTCGAACTATCCGTACCCATGAAGTCGTAAAGACGAAAAGATAAAAGACGCCTGGAGAAGGGAGAGGAGGTGGCCGGGTTGGCCACCTCGGTGGCGGCACCAGCCCCCTCGAGGCTCGGGCGCGCAGCGGCCCGGGGAAGAACACTCAAAGAAGCCCGGCGCGTGTCCGATTTGCCCGGTTGCTGCGTCGAGTGGCACACCAGGGCGGGGGAACCAGACAAAACCCCTCACTGGTGTGCCACTCGACGCAGCAACCGGGCAAATCGGACACGCGCCGGGCTTCTTTGAGTGTTCTTCCC
>NZ_BAAFGR010000024.1:0-62609 GCF_041154655.1 Nocardia sp. JMUB6875 | reverse complement strand
GCGGGGGACAGTTCGGGGCGGGCGGCGGTGCTGGTCATGATTCGACGCTAGCAATCCCCGGTCGGGCGCACCGGACGGCGGTGCCCGGGTGGCACACTGTGGGCCATGGGTTTCGGATCGCGGGACGTCGACAAGGGCGTCGTGCTGGTGCTGGGTGGACGCAGTGAGATCGGCCTCGAGGTGGCGCGACGGCTGTCGCCCGGCCGGGTGGTGATTCTGGCGGCGCGGGGCAGCGACCGGTTACAGGAGCAGGCGCGCGAACTGATGATCGCCGAGGCGGCGGCGGTGCACTGCGTGGAGTTCGACGCCGACGATCTGGGCAGCCATCAGCCGCTGCTGGAGAAGATCGTCGCCGAGCACGGGCGCATCGGGGTGGCGGTGGTGGCCTTCGGGATCCTGGGTGATCAGGCACGCGCCGAGGCGGACCCGGCGCACGCGGTCGAAATCGTGACCACCGACTACGTGGCGCAGGTCAGCGTGCTCACCAGCCTGGCGAACCTGCTGCGCGAGCAGGGCGACGGGCAGATCGTGGTGTTCAGCTCCATCGCGGGCGTGCGGGTGCGGCGCGCGAACTACGTGTACGGCTCGGCCAAAGCCGGGTTGGACGGGTTCGCCTCCGGACTGCAGATGGCGTTGCACGGCAGCGGAGTTCACCTGCTGATGGTGCGGTCGGGCTTCGTGATCGGGCGCATGACGGCCGGGATGAAACCGGCCATCATGTCCAGCACCCCGGACTCGGTCGCCGACGCCGTGGTGTCCGGGCTGTACCGGCGCGCCCGGAATGTCGATGTGCCGCGCCGGATTCGGCTGCTGTTCACCGCGATGCGGTTCACGCCGTACGCGCTGTGGCGGCGGGCGCGGCGATGAGTGGAACCCCGGGGCAGACGGTCGGCGGATACGGACCCGAGCGGCCCCTGGTCGTGGTCGGGATCGGGGCCGACGGCTGGGACGGGCTGGGCGGCGCGGCACGGCGCGAGATCGCCGACTGTGAGGTATTGCTCGGCTCCCCACGGCAATTGGCATTGATTCCCGAGGGGATGACCTCGGCCGAGCAGGTGCCCTGGCCCTCGCCCCTGGTCCCCGCGCTGCCGGGGCTGCTCGAACGCTACGCCGCGCGCCGGGTCGGTGTGCTCGCCAGCGGCGACCCCATGTTCTTCGGCATCGGGGTGACGCTGACGAAACTGGTTGGCGCGCAGGCGCTGCGGGTGCTGCCGCAGCCCTCCTCGGCGTCGCTGGCCTGCGCGCGGCTCGGCTGGGCGCTCAACGAGACGCCGGTGGTCAGCGCCGTCGGCCGTCCCGTCGAGACGGTGCTCCCCGAATTGTCCGGCGGGCGCAGGGTTCTGGTGCTGAGCTCCGATGAGCACACGCCCGCGCGGCTGGCGGAGCTGCTGGCGCGCAACGGGTTCGGCGACTCGGCGCTGACGGTGCTCGAGCAGCTCGGCGGGCCGGATGAACGTGTGCTGAGCGGCACCGCCGCGGGCTGGGACCACGCGCCTGGAGACGCGCTCAACATCGTCGCTGTCGACTGTGCCGCGGACCCGGCGGCGCCGCGGTTGACTCGGATCCCCGGCCTGCCCGACGAGGTGTACGGCGGCGACGGCCAGCTCACCAAGTCCGAGGTGCGCACCCTCACGCTGTCGGCGCTCGCGCCCGCGCCCGGGGAACTGCTCTGGGATGTGGGCGGCGGTTCGGGCACCATCGCCATCGAATGGTGCCGCACGCATCCCGCCTGCCACGCCATCGCCTTCGAGCGAATGGAGGCGCGCCGCAAGCAGATCGCCGCCAATGCCACGAGTCTCGGCGTCCCGCGCATCGAGGTGCGCGGCGGTGCGCCCGAATCCTTCGACGGAGCCGCGACACCGGACGCCATCTTCATCGGCGGCGGGCTCACCCAGGACGGCATGTTCGAGGCCTGCTGGGAACGGTTGCGACCCGGCGGACGACTGGTCGCGAGCGCGGTCACCGCCGAATCCGACGCGCTGCTGCTGCGCCTGGCCGAACGCCACGGCGGTGCGCTGCGCCGATTCCAGACCTACCGCGCCGAACCGCTGGGCGGATTCACCGCGTGGCGACCCCAGCTGCCGGTCACCCAGTGGTCGGTCGTGAAACCGCCGATGGCGCAGGGCTAATAGGGGAGGGCGAGGGGACCGGGTTCGAACACGGTCACGAGCACGACGAGGTTGCCGTAGGGCGCCGAGCCGTTGGCCATGCGATGCGCCATGCGCGCGAGCGAGGTGCGCCAGCGGTACTTGGCCTCGATCTCGGCCTGTACGCGCGGCACCAGCGTGCCCGTGCCGACCAGCCGCGCCACGCCCTGCAACTGGCGGGTCCCGACCACCGGATTACCCCGCCAGTCCCCGGGCTGTACCAGCACCCGGCCGTCGTGCGCGAGCTGTTCGGATTCGGCGGCGTACGAGGACGTCCGGAAGGCGAGCCCGTTGTCGCCGATCGGGACCACCAGCCGCGGTGTGGTCACCAGTTGCCCCGGCCCGACGACCCTGGTCACCAGTACCGTCTTGGCCTCGAGCCATACGCGCGCCGCGGGGGAGTACTGCCGTGGTTGCGGTGCCGGGGTGGCCGCGGGCTGGGCGAATTGCGTCCGGGCGGCCGCCGGGTCAATCATCAGGTCTGTCATCGCCTTCGATCCTTCCGTGCCGAAATCCATCTGGAATCGGTGTCGGGCGCGGAGCGAACCGGAAGAGGAAACCCCTCCCACGACGGTTGCCGTGTGTTCGCTCAATCTGGCGACGCGACCTTTTCACTGTGTGTCCACGCCATGGCCCAGCGCAAGCGCGACACACAGGGCGGCCCATCGGAGTTCGCCACACGACCACCGTCGGCCACCCTGCCCCAACACATCTCGATCGGCCGCAGCCGATCCCCTTCGATACTCCAGAAATTCGCGCACCCTGGCAACGACACTGGTCAGACGGCCGCGGCGGCGTAGCCGAGCGATCGCTCTATCGATACCGGTTGGTCTGAGAATGCGGTCGGCGCATGATTCGCGCCCATCGAGGAGCGCCCGGTGCGGTTTACTGGCCGCATGGCATCACTGGGTCGATTCGTCTCGGCTGTGTCGCAGTTCGCGAACAGCCGGGGCGTATACGCGGGGCGGCGGACAGCGAAGATCCATGCGCGGGTATACCGCTGGAGCCGCGGGCGGCTGGGCGGACACCTGCCCGGGCACCCACGGGGGCACATTCTCTTGCTCGAACACGTGGGAGCGAAGAGCGGGATCCGGCGGACCTCACCACTGATGTACGTGACCGACGGGGCGGCGGTGGCGGTCGCGGCGTCGAAGGCGGGACAGCCGGAGCATCCGGGGTGGTATCACAATCTGCTCGCGCATCCGGAGACCACCATCGAGATCGGCGGTGAGGTGCGGGCGGTGCGGGCCCGGGTGGCGGACGCGGCCGAACGCGACCGGCTGTGGCCGCGATTCGTGGCGATGGTGCCGGACTTCGGGTTCTATCAGCGGCGTGCCGCGTCGAGGACCATACCGGTCGTCATTCTGGAACCGCGCTAGCGCCACCACGTTTGGAACGTGGTTGTTTGACCTGTTGGCGGCCGGTTTCGCCTAGGGTGGTCGGCGTGAGTGCCGCCGCGTCGCGAACGATTGCTTTGCCGCACTGCCGGGTGAGTTACGCCGAGTACGGTGCGGGACAGGGGATACCGGTGCTGTACTGCCACGGCGTACCCGGAACACATTTGGAGGGTGAGGCTTTCGACGAGGCCGGGATCGCCGCCGGGATCCGGGTGATCGCGGTGGACCGGCCCGGCATGGCCGAATCCTCGCTCCCGGCGGGGGAGCGGGTCGCCGATTGGGTCGACACGGTGGCCGCGCTGGCGGATCACTTGGCGCTGACGCGCTTCGCGGTGATCGGGGTCAGCGGCGGCGGGCCGTACGCGCTGGCCATCGCGGCACGGCTGCCCGATCGGGTCACCGGCGTCGCCCTGGTCTCCGCGCCCGCCCCGGCCGGTGAGCAGACCGATGCCGCCGAGTTGGATCCGGTGGCGCGCAGGCGGCGCCGGGGGCTGAATGTCCTGCGGCGCGTGCCTTTTCTGGTCCACCCGATGGCCATGGAGATGTCCCTGGTCATCCGGCGCCACAAGGGTGTCGCCGGTCTGGTCGCGCAGATGGCGCCCGTCGACCGTGACCGCGTCGAGAGCGATCCGGAACTGACCGCCAAACTCGAGGACAACCTGCGCCGCAGCTTCGAACAGGGCAGCCGCGGCTTCGCCACCGACATCCGCCTGGTCTTCACCCGCGACTGGGGCTTCGAACTCTCGGATGTGACTGTCCCCGTACAGATCTGGCACGGCGACGCCGATGGCAACGTGCCCGTCGACGATGCCCACCGCCTGGCCGGTGCACTGCCGCACAACCGTCTGCACGTCGTCTCCGGGGCCGGTCATCTCCTTTTCGTCGATCGCCCCGCCGACATCCTGGCGTCCCTCGCCGACCAGCACTGATCGCTCAGTCGCCCGGGTGTTGTCGGAAAAGACTGCCGGTCAGGCTGTTTCGCGCGCGGTGGCCAGGATCGAGGCGATCGCCGGATCGGTGGCGGCGATCTCGTCCAGGGCGGCGGTCAGCGTCTCGTTGTAGGTGTCGCGGGCCTGCTGATAGCGGGTCCGCCCGGCATCGGTGATCACCGTGTAGACGCCGCGCTTGTCATCGGGGCACAGATCGCGATAGGTGAACTCGGCCGCGTTCAATCGGCCGACCAGCCGGGTGACCGAACTCTGATTCAGGCCGATCTTGTCGGCCAGCTCCTGCATGCGCAGCTCATCGTTCTCGGCCTGATCGAGCGCACTCAGTGCCCGGTACTCCGAGAGACCCAGCCCGTGCCGACGCTGCAACGCGGTCGCGAGCCGGTTCTCCACGTGCGCGTGCAGGATCAGCATCCGATTCCACGCCGTGGCGTCATTGCTGACCTGCGTGACTTCGACCTGCGCTGACATCGCTGTCCTCCTCGAGGCTGAACGGCCACCGGACTTTCTCGCCGTCGGCCTTGACACGAGTTTACATGTACATGCATGATCTTTCTCGCGAGGAAAGAACTTGCACATACATACAACTACTGAGGGGATTGATTCCCATGGCCTGGGTCTACCTGCTCATCGCATCCGTCTTCGAGGTCGTCTTCGCGCTGGCGACCAATGCCACCCACGGCTTCACCGTCCTCGGGCCGTCCCTGCTGACCGCCGCCGCGGCCGCGGGCGGCATCTTCTTCCTGAGCCTGGCGCTGAAATCGCTGGATGTCGGTGTCGGCTACACGGTGTGGACCGGCATCGGCTCGGTCGGCACCGTGGTCTTCGGGTCGGTGGTGTTCCACGAGGCCGTCACGCCCGCCAAGGCGCTGGCCTTCGTCCTGATCATCGGGGGAGTGCTGGGCCTGAAGATCGCCGACAAGCTCTCCGCGCGCGCCGAGCAGCTCGACACCGCCGCCGACCAGCTCGACGCCGCACCCGTCGCCTGAAATCCGTTCCACCCGAATCTGTTTCGAGGAGCACCATCATGTCCTGGATCTACCTGCTGATCGCCGCCGTCTTCGAGATCGCCTTCGCGCTGGGCACCAATGCCACCAAGGGCTTCACCCGGCTGTGGCCCTCGGTCTTCACCCTGCTCGCCGCCGCGGGCGGCATCTTCACGCTCAGCCTGGCGTTGCGCACACTGGATGTCGGTGTCGGCTACACGATCTGGACCGGCATCGGCTCGATCGGCACGGTCGTCCTCGGCGCCCTGATCTACAAGGAGAAGATCACCGCGCCGAAGGTCGTCGCCTTCGCGTCCATCATCGCCGGAGCCCTGGTGCTGCGGCTGGCCTCCGGCGCCTGATCGCCGGTTCCGTCCGGGAACCCGCTGCGGTGCAATGCCTTCCGGCGCACCGCTGCGGGTTCGGTGCGTCGCAGGCCGAAACTCAGTGTTCGAGGTAGGAGACGATGCCGCCGACCAGGGCTTCGAGGGCGTCGTCGAGATCGCCGTAGGTGCCGAGGGTGCGTTCGGAGGTGATGCCGCGCATGGCGGCGGGGATGAGGGCGGCGACCTTGCGGATCTTGACCGGGTCGAGTTCGAGATCGGCGAAGGCGTGCTGGCAGGCGTTGTCCCAGTTGGGTTTCCAGGAGGCGAGCTCCGCGGCGGTGAGCGGGAAGTCGCGTTCGAGCTCGGTGTGATCGCGCGGCAAGGCGGCGCGCAGGGTTTCGATGGCCAGCGATTCGGGCTGCCGGAGGCCGGTGGCCATCGCCTGGATCAGTGCCCGCACCCGCTCGTGCAGGGTGCCCTCGCGGGCGAGCCGGGCGGGCAGGTCGCCGCGCTTGTCGGCGGTGTGGCGCAGGACCGCGGCCCACAGGCCGTCGATATCGCCGAACTGGTACTTGATGACACCCCAGGTCGCGCCGATATCGCGGGCGATCCGGTTGCCCGAGACCGCCGCCGGGTCGCCGGTGGCGAGCGAGGCGATGGCCGCCTCGAGCATGCTCTCCCGGGATCGGATGCCGCGCCGGTTCGCGCGCCGCGTACCTGCCGCCTCAGTCACGAAGCCAGATTGTAGCCGCTGACCTGCGAGATCAAGTTTGATAGAAGGCTCTTGTATTTCGTGTTCGCGGCTTCTACCGTGAATCACACCGATGGGCCCGGGAGGATCGAATGGCCAAACCGCCGCTGCCGATGCAGCCGACCGGCTGGTTCCAAGTGGCCTGGGGGAGTGAGATTTCGGCCGGGGCCGTGCACACCATGAAGTATTTCGGGCGCGAAATGGTCGCCTGGCGAACGCATTCGGGGCAGGTCGCCGTATTCGACGCCTACTGTGAGCATCTCGGCGCCCATCTCGGCTACGGCGGTCACGTCGAGGGCGAGAACCTGGTGTGCCCGTTCCACGGCTGGGAATGGAACCGCGAGGGACGCAATGTCTGCATCCCGTACGAGAGCCATCCGAACAAGGGCCGCCGCATCCGCTCCTATCCGGTCGTCGAACGCAACGAGGCGGTGTGGATCTGGTTCGACATCGACGGCAGGTCACCGTATTTCGAGGTGCCGGACCTGTTCGCGGCCTTCGGTGACGGCAAGACCGCCGCCGACTACTATCCGCCGGTCCCGGCGGCGACGCTGTATCGGCCGGGGCTGGAATTGCATCCGCAGTACGTGCTGGAGAACGGCGTCGATTTCGCGCACTTCAAGTTCGTGCACAAGACACCGTTCGTGCCGGAGTTCACCCGTCACGACTTCTCCGGGCCGGTGTCCTATGTCGATTTCACCATCGCCTTCGACGCCGGGGTGACCCAGGACGACGTGCACAGCGGCGTCGAATCGATCAATGCCGGGCTGGGCTGCTCGATCACCAAGAGCTGGGGCATGGTCGACAACCGCACCATGCCGGCGGTGACACCGGTGGACGAGCACACCTGCGATGTCCGATTCACCGTGTGGATCGGCCGCAAGCCAGGCGACGACTCCCAGGAACTTAGCCCGTACGGCAAGGCGATGGCCGACTACGTGATCGAGCAGTTCGAAGCCGACATCCACATCTGGGCGCACCAGCGCTACTCGGACCCACCGGCGTTGTCGCGCAAGGAATTCGATGGGTTCACCGCGCTGCGCGCCTGGGCGAGCCAGTTCTACCCCACCGAGGATCGAAAGGCCCTGTCCTGATGAGTAACGCGGCAAAGATCCGGGTCTTCCAGGTCGCCACCGGCAATGTCGGCACCGAGATGATCTCCCGCATCCGCAATCATCCCGACCTGGAACTGGTCGGTCTGCACTGCTATTCGGTGGAGAAGATCGGTCGCGATGCCGGTGAGATCGCGGGCATCGGACCGATCGGTGTGGTCGCGACCGGCTCTGTCCAGGAGATCATCGAGGCCCGGCCCGATGTGCTGACCTTCCACGGTGTGTTCCCCGACGAGGACCTCTACGAGCGGGTGCTGGAAGCCGGAATCGACGTGGTCACCACCGCGGACTGGATCACCGGCTTCCACCGCGACACCAATCATCCGCATCCCTCGGGCCGCAAGGTCAGCGAGGTCATCCAATCCGCCTGTGAGCGTGGCGGTTCGACCTTCTACGGGACCGGCATGAATCCCGGTCTGGCGCAGATTCTGAGTATCGTGCACACCGCCGACGTCGCCGATATCGAGAACGTCACCGTCACCGAATCGGTCGACGTGTCCTGCCATCATTCGGTCGACACCTGGAAGGCCGTCGGCTACGGCCGCCCGATCGACGATCCGACGATTCCCGCTTCACTGCACAAGTACACCGCGGTCTTCGCCGACTCCGTCTATCTGATGGCCGACGCCTTCGGCCTCGAACTCGACGAGGTGGCCTTCCGCTACGAGCTCGGCGCGTGCACCAAGGACATCGATCTCGGCTGGTACTTCCTGCCCAAGGGCTCGCTCGGGGCCAACTACATCAAATACCAGGGCATGGTCGACGGCGTGCCGCGCGTGGAGACCCACCTCGAGTGGCAGATGACCCCGCACACCGAACCGTCGTGGAACATCAAGGGCTGCTACATCACCCAGGTCATCGGCGATCCGACCATCTACAGCAAGCATATGATCCTGCCGCCCAGGGGTTTCGACCTGTCCGATCCGGAGAACTTCGCCTCCATCGGCATGACCGTCACCGGCCTGCCGGCCCTGAATTCGATCAAATCCGTGGTCGCCGCGCGCCCGGGCATCATCACCAGCGCCGATCTGCCATTGCGCGCCTTCGCGGGCCGCTTCAAACGCTGATCACGCCTTGCCGGTGGCCGCCACCTCCGGGGTCGCGACGTCGTAGCGGCGGACATAGGCCGACAGGAACGCCTGCGCGGTGGCCGTCACCGGAATCGCCAGCAGCGCACCCGTCGCGCCGAACAACGCCGCGCCCGCGAGCACCGCGCCGAAGGCCACGGCGGGATGCATGTCCAGGGTGGTCGCGGTGATGCGCGGTTGCAGCAGGTAATTCTCGAACTGCTGATACACCACGATGAATCCGAGGATCCACAGCGCCGTCCGCGGACTGTGGGCCAGCGCCACCATCACCGGCAGCGCGCCCGCGAGGTAGGTGCCGACGGTGGGAATGAACTGCGACACCACGCCCACCCACAGCGCCAGCGCGAACGCCGACGGAATGTCGAGCACCCGCATCGCGATGTAGTGCGCCACCGCCGAGCAGAAAGCCAGCAGTGCACGCGAATACAGGTAGCCGCCGGTCTTCTCGACCGCGATGTCCCAGGCGCGCAGCACATGCTGCTGCCGCCGCGGCGGCAGCAGTGAGCACACGGCATTGCGGAAGCGCGGCCCGTCGGCGGCGAAGTAGTAGGTGAACAGCAGCACGCCCAAACCCTGGAACAGCACGCCCAGCGCGGTGGTCCCGATACCCCACACATCCCCGGCCAAGCCCAGCGCCCACGATTGCAGCGACGAACTCAGCTCCGAGGAGCGATCGGTCAGATCGGTGACCGAGACATCGGTGTGGAACGTGGAATTGACCCACGTGACCGTGCTCTCGGTGTACTCGGGCAGGTTCTTGATCAGCATGGTCACCTGCCCGACCACCAATTCGCCCATGGTCCACACGAATCCGACCAGCACCCCGGTCACCACCACGAACACCGACAGCGTCGCCGCTCCGCGCTTCCAGCCCCGCGCCGCCAGCCAGTTCACCGCGGGCTCGATGGCGAAGGCCAGGAACAGCGACACCACCAGCACCGTCAGCAGACCGTGCAGGCGCATCAACGCCCAGAAGGTGATGACGACCCCCGCCACGGTGGCCGCCGCCAGCAGGTACGCGCGCGGCAGCCAGGCCGGGAGCACCGCCGCGGCCAGCCGGTCGGGCGTGATCGCGGTGTCGTCCTTGGTGTCCGGGGGCGGCGGGCCGTCGTCCGGAGTTGGCTCGCCCGCTGCGCTGGTGGTCGTCTCGTCTGGCACACCGCCAACGTAGCGGCGTCGCGGCCCGATCCGTCGGCCCGGACCGGGCGTGTTGCGCGGTCGGCGGGTGCTCAGGAGCCGGAGCCGCTGGTTCGCAAGTGAACCCGGAGGACGTCCCCGCGGCCGGTGGCGACCATCAGGTCGTCGGAGTTCGGGAGCGCGGCCACCGCCGCCAAGGGGTCGCGGTTCAGCAGCGTGCAGGTGGTGTGGGTATCGGGATCCACGCGCAGGAGAGCGCCGGATGTGGAGGCCACGTAGAGGAATCCGTCCCGGCTCGCCGCGAGATCGTCGGCCAGCGCCGTCTCCACGGTGGTGCTCTGCCGGGCGGAGTCGGCGATCGGGATGCGCAGCAGTCGGCCCTGCGGGGTGAGGTAGACGGTGGTGTAGACCGAATCGCCGTGGACGGCAAGGCCGTTGACGCCGAACATCCTGGCCTGCGCGGACCACTCGGTGTCGATCGTGGCGTCGGGGCGGACCCGTAGCACCCCGATTCCGGTGTCGGCGACGTACAGATTGCCCGCGCTATCGAACGCGGCTCCGTTGGCCATGGTCAAACCGCTGACGAAGGGTTCGGCGACGGGCGTGGCGGCCGCCGGATCGAAGCGGACGACACCGCTGTCGTGCACGCCGGGTGCGAAGTTCAGCGAATTGTCGCCGTAGACCACATACAGCAGCTGGTCGGGACCCAGCCGAATCGCGCCCGGTGAGGGCACCGGCACCGTCGCGGTGATCCGGCCCGCGGCGTCGTAACGCTGGACCTCGTTGCGGTAGAGCCGCGCCACCCACAGATTGCCCTGCGCGTCGAACCCGAGGTTCTCGGCCCAGTCCACGAATGGGATCACCGCGGTGGCGACCGTGGACACGGTGACGGACGGGCACGAATCCGATTGGGCCCGTGCGGTCGCCGGTGCGGCGACACCGGCGGCCGCCAGCGCGAGCAGGGCCGCGCCCGCCGCCACGCCGCGGCGGGACCGAGTGCGATGGTGGGGGAAGGGTTTCACGGTCGGTGATGGTAAGCACCCGCGCCACCCGGTTGCCTGGGTGCGCTACACCCCGGCACCCGCCAGGGCCGCGGCGGTGGCACTGCCGGGCTCGGCCCGATAGACCATCAGCCGCTGACCGGCCGCGCCGCGCACATCGAAGGATTCGTAGGTCAGCGCGAGCGCGCCGAGCTCGGGATGACGGAACCGCCTGGCCTCGCTCGTCGCCGCGCACAGCGTGTACGAATGCCACAGCTCGGCGAATTCGGCACTGGCGTCGAGGAGCTCGGCTACCACCTGCCGCAGCCGCCGGTCCTCCGGAAACAGCGCGCCCGCCTGCCGGAAGCCCGCGACCATGGCCTGGCAGGTCCAGGTCCACTCGACGCAGAACCGGCGGGCCGCCGGTTCGAGAAAGGTCATGCGGGCCAGATTGTCCAGGCGCGGGAATCCGGCGAAGAAGACCTCGGCCACCGCATTGGCGGCGAGGATGTCCATCGCCGGGTTCAACACCAGAGCCGGTGCGGCCGGATAGGAATCGAGCAGGCCGCGCACCGTCGGACCGACCGTCTCACTGGAGGTCCGCGCGGGCGCGGCGATGCCCCCGAGCCGATACAGATGCTCGCGCAACGCCTCGTTCAGCCGCAACGCCGAACTCAACGCCGCCAGCATCTGCGCCGACGGGTGACGCTCACGTCCCTGTTCGAGCCGGGTGTAGTAGTCGGCGTTCATGCCGGCGAGCTCGGCGACTTCCTCGCGCCGCAATCCCGCGACCCGCCGACGGCCGTGTGCGACCAGCCCGGCCTCCTCCGGCCGCACGGCCCCGCGGCAGGCACGCAAGAATTCGCCGAGTTCGTTGACTCGTGCGTCGCCGGAGCGTTGCCGTGTCATCGCGCCGCCGGGTGGGCGAGGCGTTCGACCGCGTCGGTGAGGCTGGTCAGGCGGACCACCGAGTCGGGCAGTAGCACGTCCTGCCAGCCGTCTCCGCCCACGTTGACGCGGGCGTCGGCGGCCAGGCAGGCGCGCACGGCCGAGGTCAGCGCGGTCGCCTCCCGCTGGGACCAGAGCATGACGGTGGCGGGAGCGGGCATGCGGTCCAGTGTCGCGCTCAATGCCTCGGTCGGGACGTCCGGGCCGAGCATGCGCGCGCCGATCCCGCGTTCGGACAGCGCGGCGTGCAGCACTTCCAATGGCAGCGAATGGGTTTCACCGCTCGTGCAGGCCAGCACCAGCGTCGGGGCGGGATGCGAGGGCACCGGCGGCGTGAGGCGGTGCAGGGTGGCGATGAGGCACCACGACAGCAGGTGCTCCACGTCGATGCACCGGTCGCCACCCAGCTGGCGGTCCACGACCTCCGCGAAGGCGGGGCGGCACAACCCATTCCAGGTCTCGACCACGCCGTGGGCGCGCACATGCTGTTCGAGCAGACCGCACACCAGCTGCTCGTCGAGCGCGAACGCGGCGGCCAGCAGCACCGCCCGGTCGCCGCGCGGCAAGGCCGGACCGCGAATGGCGGCCGCCGCCGCGGCCGCGCTCATACCGGTGTCGAGCAGTTCGCGCATCCGCACGAGCGCCGCGATATCGCCTTCGGAGTAGAGCCGATGCCGTCCGGGCCGATCCTGGCGAGGCCCGATGCCGTAGCGGCGATTCCAGCTGCGCAGGGTGGCGGTCGGGATGCCGAGGCGCTCGGCGACCACGCGGACGGAATAACCGGCCTGATCCGGGGTGATCGTCGGACGGGGTGACATGACCCTGATTGTGCCCGGGCCGCGTCGACGATGTGCGGGCGGCGCTGCTGCGACACCGTCGACGCTTCGGGCACCCAGCCGTTACTCGTGTTTCCCGGAGTCGCCGTGTTCTGGGACCGGATCGATACTAGCAAAATGATGCACTAACGATGCGGATTTCGGTGGAGAGCACGTAGCGGGCGATGGTCAGCGCTGGGCGGTGTCGAATTCGGTTGCGGCGGGCGGATTCTCGCCGAGCAGGTGGCGCAGGGCGGAGTCGAGATCGGGATTGCGGAAGTGATGCCCGGCCGCCGTCAGTGCGGCGGGCAGTACGCGCTGACTGGCGGCGGCGAGTTCCCGGTTGCCCTGGGAACCCAGCAGCAGCGCGGGGCCGAACCTGGGGACCGGCAGCAGCGCGGGCCGGTGCAGCGCTGCCGCCAGCGTCGCGGTGTAGTCGGTGTTGCGCACGGGGTCGGGCGCCACGGCGTTGACGGGGCCCGACAGCGAATCGTCCCACAGCGCACGGTGATACACGTCGACCAGATCGTCGATGCCGATCCAGGACATCCATTGCCGGCCATCGCCGATGCGCCCGCCGAGCCCGAGCGCGAACAGCGGGCGCAGCAGGCGCAGCGTGCCGCCGGCGGGGGACTGCACGATGCCGGTGCGTACCCGGACGACCCGGACCCCGGCCTCGGCCGCGGGGTCGGTGGCGGCCTCCCAGTCGGCGACGACATCGGCGAGGAAGCCCTCGCCGCGGCCGCTGTCCTCGGTCAGCGTCTCGTCGCCGCGATCGTAGCCGTAATAGCCGATCGCCGACGCGCTGGCGAAGACCTCGATCCCGGCGCGCGCGGCGAGTTCGGCCAGGGCCCGGGTGGGTCCGATGCGGCTCTCGGCGATCTCGCGGCGATGCCGTTCGGTGAACCGGCCCGCGATCGACGCACCGGCCAGGTGGATCAGCGCATCGACGCCGTCGAGCAGCGCGGGATCGGGCGCGGCCGGATTCCATTGCCGCTCAGCGGGTTCGCGTGGCGTGCGGCGGACCAGCCGCACCATGGTGTGGCCGCCGGTGCTCAGGAAGGCCGTCAACGCCGACCCCACGAGCCCGCCGGCCCCGGTGACGGCAATGGTCCGGGGACCGAGTCCAGCCCGGGCCGCTCGCCGGTGCGCGGCGAGATCCTCGGCGAGCTGGCGATAGCGGTAGCCGAAGGTGGCCCGCAGCAATGCGGCGGGCACCGGCGTGTGCACCCGGTCGATGACCCTGGTGTGCTCGGCGTCCACCGCTTCGAACTCGTGGATGTGGCGCCAGCGCATCAACAGTGCCGCGGGCCGGGAAGCGGGACCCGTCGCGGCGACCTCGTCGGCGAAACGATGCGGCGGATCGTAGGCGGCCGGATCGTGGCGGGCGACCCAGCGCAGACCCGCTGGCAAACCGAGTACCGCTTGTCCGTCGGCGAGGGAACGGGTTTCCTCGAGCAGCCGGATCGGTTGCCAGGGTGGTGCCAGTCGCGCGAAGGCGCCGGGACGGGAGAACCAGTCGAAGACGTCGGTCAGCGGTGCGGAGACGACGCTCGAACACTCGATGCCCATGCCTCGACTCTAGGCCCCCATCGAAAAGGGTGCCACGATTGTGCATCGTTCAATGCGTTCAATCTATTTATGTGTAACTGCCGGTAGCGGAAACGTGGGCGCTGTGACACGCTGGAGCGGCAATGGCGCGATCGCAGGAGGTACCGATGTCGACGAGGACGAACGTATCCGCCGGTGGGTCCGGTGGCGTGTGGAGTGATCCGGGGCGGATCGCCACGTTTCGCCGCGGTGAGTTGGAATTTCCGGTGGTCGATTCCGGCCCGCTCGCCGGTGAACCGGTTCTGCTGCTGCACGGTTGGCCGCAGGACGCGCGCAGTTGGGCGGCGACGGCGGAACTGTTGAACCAGGCGGGATTCCGCACGTTCGCGCCGGATCTGCGGGGCGCCAGCGCCACCGCGGCTCCCCGCTGGCGCTGGGAGTATCGGCTCGACGAACAGGCCCGCGATGTGCTGTCGATGATCGGGCAGATCGGGCGGCCGGTGCATCTGGTCGGCCACGACTGGGGTGCGGCCGCGGCCTGGGCGGCGGCGATCCACGGGCAGGGTCAGGTGCGGTCGCTGACCGCGCTGTCGGTCCCGCATCCGGGCGCGTTCCTGCGGGCGATGCTCACCAGCCGCCAAGGGGTGGCGTCCTGGTACATGTATCTGTTTCAGCTGCCGCTGATTCCGGAATTCATGATGCGGACGGCCGCGTTCCCGACGCTGCTGCGGCGGACCGGACAGTCCCCGGAGGTGGCCCGTCGCGACGCGGATCGGTTGCGCGACAGGGCGATCGCGCGCGGGGGACTGCATTGGTATCGCGGGATGCCGTTCACCTCTCCGCGCCTGCTGCGCGGCCGTGTCGACGTGCCGGTGCTGCAGATCTGGAGCGACCGCGACACCGCGGTCCTCGACACCGGTGTGAAATCGACCCACCGGTATGTCGACGGTCCCTTTCGCCTCGAGGTGCTACCCGGTGTGTCCCACTGGATTCCGGAGGAGGCCCCCGAACCCCTCAGCCGGCTGCTGATCGAGCATTTCCGCTGACGGCCGGGGCCTAACCGACTATCGGAAGGAAGATCGGTGCGTGCTCGGGTACCACCGGGCGCCCGGGCGCGATCGGTGCGATGCGCCGGTACGGTCGGCCCAATTCCGGGCGCGGGTCGGCGTCGCCGTTGTTCGGCCACATGGACGCCGCGCGTTCCGCCTGGGCCGCGATGGTCAGCGACGGATTCACGCCCAGGTTCGCCGAGATCGCCGAGCCATCGGCGATGCTGAGCGTCGGGTACCCGTACACCCGGTGATACGGGTCGATCACACCCTGCTCGGCATTCGATCCGATGACGCAGCCGCCGATGAAATGCGCGGTCATGGGCAGGTTGAACAGATCCGGCCAGGTACTGCCCGGGGTCGCGCCGAGCTGGTCGGCGACGCGGCGGGTGGCCTCGTGCCCGACCGGGATCCAGCCGGGATTCGGTGCGCCGTAACCGGGTTCGCTGGTGAAGCGGCGACGGCCGAAGAGTCCGCGCCGGGTGGAGGTGGTCAGCGAATTGTCCAGGCTCTGCATGACCAGCAGGATGAGCGTCCGCTCGCTCCACTGCTTGGTGCGCAGCAGCCGCACGGTCCGGACCGGGTGTGACAGTGCGGGAATCGCGACCTTGACCCAGCGCGGCACCCGGCCGTCGCCGTCGATCATGTAGGTCTGCAGCAGCCCCATGGCGTTGGAGCCCTTGCCGTAGCGCACCGGTTCGATATGGGTGTCGGGCGTGGGATGGAACGACGAGGTGATGGCCACCCCGCCGGTGAGGTCCACGGCGGGATCGACCGTCGTGCGCCCGGCCCCGAGGATGGCCTCGGAATTGGTGCGGGTCAGCACGCCCAGCCGCGGTGAGCGCCGGCAGCACCCCGGCGTCTCGCATGGCGAACAGCAGTCGTTGCGTTCCCCAGGTTCCGGCGGCGAGCACCACCTGCCGGGCGGCGAAGACGGTGCGGCGGCGTCGGATTCGCGCGGCGGTATCCCTGGTTTCGATGCGCCAGCCGCCGTCGGTCCCCGGCCGCAGCGCGGTGACCGTCGTCATCGGATGCACTCGGGCCCCGGCGCGTTCGGCGAGCCCGAGGTAGTTCTTGACGAGGGTGTTCTTCGCGCCGTGCCGGCACCCGGTCATGCACTCGCCGCATTCGAGACAGCCGGTGCGTGCGGGTCCGACGCCGCCGAAATACGGGTCGGGGACGGTCTTTCCGGGTTCCCCGAAATACACTCCGACCGGTGTCGGCACGAACGTGTCGCCCGCGCCCATCTGCTCGGCGACCGCGGCGATGATCCGGTCCGGGTCGGTGCGGCGCGGGTTGGTGACGACCCCGAGCATGCGCCGGGCCCGTTCGTAATGCGGGGCGAGTTCGGTCTCCCAGTCGGTGATTTCGGCCCATTGCCGGTCCCGGAAGAACGCCGGGCCGGGCTGATAGAGGGTATTGGCGTAATTCAGTGATCCGCCGCCGACTCCGGCCCCGGCGAGAATGAAGCAGTCGCGCAGCCGGTGAATCCGCTGAATTCCGTAGCAGCCCAGCCGCGGCGCCCACAGGTAGCGGCGGAGATCCCAATTCGTGCGGGCGAAATCGTCATCGGCGAAACGCCGTCCGGCTTCGAGGATCCCGACCCGGTAGCCCTTTTCGGTCAGCCGCAGCGCGGTGACGCTGCCGCCGAATCCCGACCCGACGATCACGACATCGTAGTCGGCCTCGCGCGTGCCCATGGTCCACCTCCGAACTCGGACGGTAACAGCGTAATTCGAGGTCCGGTGCGTTTCGCGGACGTCTTTGTGGCGGATCCCAGGCGCGGCGACGCGGCTTTGGAGACTGCTCCCGAAAAGTGAGCGGATCTCACCAACACTCGTCGATGCCCGTCCGCGGCCGGTTACACCAAACGCTTGTTTACGCAGATCATTCGGCCGATTCACGGTCGCGTGCCGCTCGCCGCGAAAGAGAGTGGAAGGTGAGCCCGTGATCATCTTAGAGTTCGACAACCACCGATGAAGTGCGTAGATCGGAAGGAAGTCGACGATGACAACCGACGGAACGTCGCGGGTGGGCCTGACCGTCTCCGGTCAGCCGATGTCCACCCCGCTGCAAGATGTGCGAACGGTATCCCGGCAGCTGGTAGGCCATTTCGTCGACCACGTCATCCCGTGCGCCACCCTGCCCGGTGACCTCATCTCCGGCGAGGTCACCACCGTCACCCGGGTATGCCTGGAACTGGCGGTGAGCATGCTCGACGGCCGGGACCTCCCGGCCAAGACCGGCAGGCTGGCCGAGGCCGCGGCCGGCTGGGCGCGCGAGGGCGTGCCCATCGACACCGTCCTGCACTCCATCCACGAGGGTTTCAAGCTCGGCATGGATCGGGTCATGTCCCGGGCGACCGCGCAGGATCACGAGGATCTGATCGACGGCGCGAAACTCGTGGTGACACTGCTGGATACGATCAGCGCGACCGTCGCCCGCGCTTACGTGCGCGAGCACAAGGCCGTGGTCGGCGAGCACCACACCGCCGTGCACACCCTCACCTCGGCGCTACTGGGCGGACACCCGACCTCGACCATGGCCCGCGAATGCGGCATCGAGATCGCGGCCGAGTATTACGTGCTGGCCCTTGCCATTCCGGCGCATCCGGACGAACAGCACCCGATGCTAGACGGCAAGGTGGTGGCGCGCCGCAAACTGCGCCGCGTGCAGGCCGAACTCGCGACCCGCTGCGGCGAGGCGCCGCTGGCATTGCTGAGTGTGGACGGCGGCACCATCCTCATCCCCACGACGACGCTCGCCGATGAGCGCCTGAACGAGCTGATCGCCCTGCTCTCCGCGGCCGGGCGGGTGCCCATCACCGCTGCGCTGGTGGTCGCCGCCCCGGAGGCGATACCGGACGCGACCGACCGCGCGCACGAACTGCTGGACATGGTGCAGCGGCTCGAGTGCGTGGCCGGGCTCTACCGGTTCACCGATATGGCCCTGGAATACCAGCTCACCCGGCCGGGCCCGGGCCGCGAAACCCTGAGGGCGGTACTGGATCCGCTGGACGCGCATCCGGAATTGCTGCAGACCCTGCAATGCCATATCGGCAACAATCTCAGTCGCCAGCGCACCGCTCGCCTCATGCATATCCATACCAACACCGTGGATTATCGGCTGAAACGCATCAGCCAGCTGACCGGTCTGGATCCCACCCGCACCGCCGACCTGTGGCAGTTACGCTCGGCGCTCATCGCGCGATCGTTCTCCGATCACGCGGTCAGCGCGCGGCCGACGGTGCGAAACTGACCTCGGTGCTGGCGTAACCGAAGAGCCTGCGGCCCTGGGATATCGCCTCGATCGCGACGGTGGCGGTGCGGTGGTGGCGATCGCGGGCGACGATCCGGCCGGTGAAGTCGATGTCGGCGTCCCCGCCCTCGGGGATGGTCAGGTAGTGGACATGATTCGCGAATTCGGCGCGAAATTTGGTCACCGCCGCGGGGTCGCGGGTCCAGGATGTGACATATCCGGCGGCCAGCGCCGAGACCAGCATGCCGGGCGCCACCACCGTCCGCGCGTCGCCGTGCGGATCGGGAACGAGGAGGTCTTCGGGGTGCGGGCCACCCACGGCGCGTGCGTAATTCGCCAGATCGCGCGCCCTCAGGGTGGCTCCCGCGGAAGGCAACCGGGTGTCCTCGGTGAGCCGGTCGAAGTCGACGCGGGTACGTGGCGGCCGGGTGCGCCGCAGGTCGGCGGTGACGGTGGCGTCGGCCTCGGTGCGGCCCGGGCGTGAGAAGGCTTCGCGGGCCCGGGTGTCCACGTGATCGCGGGTGCGCGCCAGGAGTGCGGTGGAGCCGGTCTGGACCTGGACGCCGTGCCGATCGGTGAGGACGGCGGTGAGGGTGAGGACGTCGAAAGATCGGAAATGCCGAAAGGATTCGAAGTACACCTCGCAGGTGAGCAGATCCCCGGCGAGCAGCGGGCGGCCGAGGTCCAGGGTCTGGTCCACGTGCACGACGCGATCGAGGCGGTAGCCGGTGATCAGCTTCTCCAGGACCTCGCGCCGCGCCCGCTGCCACACCACGGCCGCGAAGGTGGGCGGGGCGACCACGGCATCGAATCCCAGGCGCGCGGCCGCCGCCTCCTGCCAGTGGGCGGGATGGAAAGCCTGTACGGCGCGGGCGAATTCGCGGATACGGGCCCGCTCCACCGGGAAGGGTTCCGCGCAGCGGTAATGCCGTCCGACGAGTGCCAGAGCCTGCTCGGCTCCGGCGGTGAGGGTGTCACGGTTCATTGTCTTTCCTCTCCGGATCCGAGTCTTTCCGCCCCGGTTCCGTCTGCGCGGAATTCGACCGATATCTGGAAGTTCTCACGGAATATCGGTCTCGACATTGGTGAGCTGATCCAGGGTTCGGCGCGAGCCCTTCTGAGGCCTTCCGGGAGCGGCTTAGTTTGAGCCCGGTTTCGATGCCGGAAAACATTCGGCGGCAGCGGAACTCGAATCCAGCTCGCGCTGAAGGAAGGCACGAAATGAGACAAAGTACGCGCCGCAGGACGGTCAGAACCGCGGTCCTGACGGGAGTTTCGCTACTGGCGGTCGGATTCGCCGGCGCCGGCGCCACCGCGGAGCCCGGTTCGGGATCGGCCTGTACCTCCGGCAGCGGCGCCGGATCGGGCAACGGTTCCGGCGACTGCTTCGGCGGCTCCGGCTCGAGCTCCGGGCTCTCGGGCGGCTACGCCTCCGATACCAAGGGGTACGGACCGGCCATGACCTCGTGGCTGGCGGCCTTCGCGTACGGGCTGTTCAATCCCGATGCCGCGCCGCCCGGTACGAACGACTGGAACTGCAAGCCCACCGCCGAACACCCGCGGCCGGTGGTGCTGGTCCACGGCACCTGGATGAACGCCTACAACGGCTTCGCCTATATGGGCCAGCCCATCAAGGACGCCGGGTTCTGCACCTTCACCTTCAATTACGGGCGTTCCAACCTGGTCGAGGGCGGCGGCCTGGGTTCGGTGCTGCCCGGCACCATGGGCACCGGCTACATCCAGGACTCGGCGAAACAGCTGGCCGCCTTCGTGGATCGGGTGCTGGCCGCCACCGGCGTGGCCCAGGTCGATGTGGTCGCGCACTCCCAAGGCGGTGCGATGTCGAACTGGTACACCAAGTTCGAGGGCGGTGCGGCCAAGATGCACAATCTGGTCACCTTCGGCGCGACCCACCACGGCACCTCGCTCGACGGTATCGGCGCATTGGGCCGGGCGATCAACAACTTCGGGATCGACGTGCTCGGGTTCGTCGAGATCTTCGTGGGGCACGCGGGAATACAGCAGACCATCGGCTCGGACTTCGTGAACAAGCTCAATGCCAACGGGGATACGGTGCCCGGCATCGACTACACGATTGTGGGCACCCGCTACGACGAGGTCACCAACCCCGTCGACCTCACCTTCCTGAAGGCGGGCCCGGGTGCGCGGGTCACCAATATCCTGCTGCAGGACGGCTGCGAGCAGGACCTGTCCGATCACCTGACGATGATGTATTCGCCACGGGCGCTGTCGATCGCGCTGCGGGCCCTGGATCCGGCCGGGCATCCGAATCTGGAGTGCACCTTCAACCCGTGGCTCATGGGCGGCGGCGGATCGCTCTGACCCGCACCGTCGTTCGCGGGCTCACCCCGCCGCGCGCAGCTCGGCCTCGATCCAGACGCTGATCATCCGGGCGGTCATGGCGATGGCGTCCTGCCGCTCCTGGCTGCCGACCTCGAGTGCCGAGGCACGCAGGACGCTGGCGAAACCGGTGTTGATCAGGACGAAGGTCATGGTGTCGTATTTGTGGTCGTCGCCCGGGCCGAGTATCTGGATCAGCAGGACCTTGACCAGCAGCCGCAGGCGGGGTTCGAATTCCGGCAGGCCGCTGCTGTAGAACTGGACGCCCGCCACCAGTGCGCGCACCAGTTTCGCGTTCGCGACCAGTTCCTCGGTGAACACCTCGAGCAATTCGGTGAAAACCCGCTCCTTCGCCGCCAGTAATTGTGGCAGCGGTTGCCGCGAGACGCCCGAAACCCATTGGGTGAAGCGGATTTCGATGTTCTCGAGCAGCCGGTCGAGCAGTTCCTCGACAATGACGCCGCGATCGGAGAAGTACCGGTACAGCGTTCCGATGCTCACCTGCGCCTCGGCCGCGATCCGATTCGTCGAGGTGTCGGCGATGCCGCGCTCCCCGAAAAGCCGGGCGGCGGTGTCGAGAATGTGCTCCCGGGTCGCCTTCGACCGTTCCTGAGTGGGTCGGCGGCGTTGGCGCACAGCCTTCGGCGGCATCGCGGCCTCCTTGCTGCGAAGAAAATGAGCGATCCTCATTTTAGCGATCGAAGATCGAAAGCGGTCGGGTATCTTGTTGCGCGACAAGGCCGGGAGGTTCGGATGGCCGACAGGATGCCGAAGGGGCGGATCGCGCGCGGCGGTCGGCTGGGCCGGCTGGCGGCGGGGCAGGCGGCCCGGGGAGTCGGGACGCGATTGTCGATGATCGGGCAGCCCGAACAGGCTCGGCGGATGCTCGCGGAGCGCTCGGCCCTGCAGGCCGCGCAGCAGCTGGTCACCGTGCTGGGCAGCATGCGGGGCGCGGCCATGAAGCTGGGCCAGATGCTGTCGGTACTGGACCTGGACCTGGTACCGGAATCGCATCGGGAGTTGTTCCGCGCCAAGCTCGCCGAACTGCGCGACCGTGCGCCGGCGGTGCCGTTCGCCGGGATGCGCAAGGTCATCGAGGGCGATCTGGGGCCGCTCGCGCGCGTATTCGCCGAATGCGACGAGACACCGGTCGCCGCGGCTTCGATCGGGCAGGTGTACCGGGCGCGGCTGCGGGACGGGCGCGCGGTGGCGGTGAAGGTGAAATACCCGGGCGTGGATGCCGCGGTGCGGGCGGACCTGCGCAATCTCGAAATGCTCAGCGGGCTACTGAGATCGGTGCTGCCCAGCGCCGGGGACGCCGCCGTACTGGACGAGATCGCCCGCAATATCAACGGTGAACTCGATTACGCGCGCGAGGCCGCGACCCAGCATCGGGTCGCGGCACGCTACCGTGATCACCCGTTCATCGTGGTGCCCGACAGCGTCGAAGAGTATTGCGGCGACCACGTTCTGGTGACCGAGTTCCTGGAAGGGACGTCCTTCGACGGTATTCGAGCCCTGCCGGACGCCGATCGCGATCACATCGGTGAACTCGTCTATCGCTTCTATGTCACCTCATTGTTCACCGACTACGAATTCTGCGGCGACCCGCATCCCGGCAATATCCTCCTCGATGCAAGCGGCCGTGTGGGTTTCGTCGATTTCGGGCTGTACCACCGGATGGACGCTGTCGACGTGGAATACGAGCGCACCGGCCTGCGCACCGCGTGTGAACGCCGCACCGACGATCTGTTCGAGCACTGGGTCCGCCGCGGCATCATCGATCCGGCCTCGGGTGTCACCCCCGAGGAATGTCTCGAATACGTCTGGGCCGCAGCGGGATGGCATCTGCTGGACGAAGAGATCACCGTCACCCCGGAACTGGCGACCGGCGCCGTGGTCATGGCCATCGACCCCAGGGCCGCGGAATTCCGCGGCATGCGCCGGCAACTCCTGCCACCCGAACACGTCTTCTCCCGCCGCGCAGACCTTTTCACCTTCGCCGCGCTCGGGCAGTTGCGTACCACCAACAACTGGCACCGGATCGCCCGCGAATGGCTATACGGGGAAGACCCTGTCACCGAAATCGGCCGCGCCATCGAGCAATGGCGGTCCGATCGCGACTGACCATCAAGCGGGTCAGTGCGGGGTGAGCGGGAGGCGCGGGGCGGATCGGCGTTGGGCGGGGGAGAGCAGGACCACTTCGAGGGCGGCGGCGCAGGCGGCGGCCTGTTCGGTGAACCAGTCCAGTCGGGTGTCGATCAGGATGTCGGGTGAGGAGCGCAGCGCCAGGGCGAAGCGGGCGTGGTTGTCGGTGTCGAGGACGGGCACGGCGATCGAGCGGACGCCCGACGCGGATTCGCCATCGTTGAGGGCGAAGCCCGTGGCGCGGACGGTGGTCAGTTCGTCGCGCAGGGTGCGGGGGTCGGTGATGGTGCGGTCGGTCTGCGCGGTCAGCGGTGAGAGCGCGGCGATCTGCTCGTCGGTGAGATCCGACCAGGCCAGCAGCACCTTGCCGAGGGCCGTCGAATGCAGGGGTCTGCGCAGGGTGCGACGGTTGTCGCCCTCGAGCGAACCGCCGACCAGGATGACCGCGTGTGCGCCGACGCGCACGGCGAGGTCGGCGACGACGCCGGTGCGCCGCGACAGGTCGGCCAATTCCGGCTCGGCGCGGTGCAATCCGCGACGGTAATAGGCGGCGCGGCCGAGTTCGGCCACGGTCGGCCCGAGCCGATAGCGCGCGGTGTCGGTGTCTTGTTCGAGGAATCCGGTCGAGGTCATCGCTTGCAGGAGACGATGTGTCGTCGACAAGGCCAGCCCCAGGCGGCGCGCCAGATCCGACGCCGGCAGGTCCTCCGGGCTGTCTCCGAACGCACGCAGCAGTGCGAGGGTTCGATGGACCGCCTGGGCGCCCTCACGCGGTTTGGCCGTAGCTGTGGTCACACCGCGATCCTTCCACAATGTGGAATGAATGAAAAATGTTCTCGCAGTAATAATCCCACTGATTCCATATCGTGGATTGCCCGTAGCGAGTGGGCACCATCGTCCCCATGTCCGCTTCCGCGCTGTCGTCGACGCTCGACACCCTGTGGTTCACCCGTTGTCCCGTGCCGACCGCCACCGGTATCGCCGCGGATCGCGGCTGGTTCACCGACGAGTTCGCCCCGGACGGCATCCAGGTGCGCTCGCTGCAGGACGCGGGCACCGGCCGTTCGCCCGAGGATCACTTCACCCATGCGCTCACCGGCCTGTTCCGGGAGGGCGGCAATGTTCCGGCGCTGTGGACCCGCGGCAATGGCGAACCGACCCGATTGATCGGTTTGACCTGGATCGAGGAGCGGCAGGCCATCCTGGTGCGCCGGGACAGCGCGATCGCCACACCGGCACAGCTGGCGGGCGCGCGGATCGCGATTCCGCACCGCCCCATAGCCATCGACTTCTGGCGCGCGATGGCGCTGGCCGGATTCGCCGGAGCGCTCGGGGCCGCCGGTCTCGCGCTCGGTGATGTGGTGCCCGTCGAAGTCCAAGCGGCACCGCACGCGCCGCAGTGGGTCGCGGAACTGGAAGCGCTCACCGCCGGGCGCGTGGACGCGGTATATGTCAAGGGCGCCTTGGCCGTCGAGACCGCCGCGCGCTATGACGCGGTGATCGGGATCGACCTGGACGCCTTCCCGGATCGGACGGTGCGGATCAATAACGGCACCCCGCGCCCGGTCACCGTGCATCAGCGCCTGCTCGACGAGCATCCGGAGATCGTGGTGCGCTTCCTCGCGGTGCTGATCGAGGCCGCCGAGTGGGCCGCGGCGAATCCGGCCGACGTCGCACGCATCCTGGCCGCCGAAACCGGCGCGGGCGCAACCGGAGTTGCCGGGGCCTACGCCTGGACCGGCAGCGCCGACCTGCGCCTGGACCTGTCCGAGGACCGCCTGGGCTTGCTCGCCCGGCAGGAGAAGTTCCTGCGCGAGCACGGCTTCCTGGCGCGGCCCGTGGATATCGCCGCCTGGACCGCCGCCGAACCCCTGGCCGCCGCCCACACCCTGGTGCGCGCCCGCGCCACCGAACGCTGAACCGCCCCACGACTATTCGGAGAATCCCATGGCCGCACTCGTCAAACGCACCTTCGTCCTGGCCGCCATCGCATTGACCGCCGTCGCCTCCGCGTGCTCCACGGCGCACGACTCGACGGGCGGCGGCGCGGGTTCGGCCGTCACCATCCGCATACCCGATCCGGGCAACTCCGGCGCGCTGGCATTGGGCAAGAAGGACGGCAGCCTGGACGCCGCGCTGGCCAAGGTCGGCGCGAAGGTCGAATGGACCGGCACCGCAGGCCCGTTCGCGCCCGCGGCACAGGCACTGGACAACAACCAGCTCGACGTCGCGCAAGGCTCGATCACCTCGGCCATCGCGGCGCTGGCGCAGAAGCCCGGCTTCAAGCTGTTCGCGGCCGTCGCGCCGGACAAGGTCGCGGAGGGCATCCTGGTCAAGGACTCCTCGGGCATCAAGACCGTCGCGGATCTGGCCGGGAAGAAGGTCGTGGTGTGGCACGGCGGATCCAGCGAGTATCTGCTGCTGAAGGCCCTCGCCCGCGACAATGTCCCGGCCGCCGCGGTGACCCGGGTCTACCTGCAGCCCAACCAGAGCGCCGCGGTGCTGCACTCGGGGCAGGTCGACGCCTGGGCGACCTGGTCGACCTACTCCATTTCCGAGCGCGCCAACTCCGGTGAGCATTTCCTGGTCAGCGGCGGCGATATCGGCTCACAGAACTACGCGATCTGGGCCGTGCGCAATGAGTTTCAGCAGCAGCATCCCGCCGTGGTGAAGGCGTTCTACGACTATCTGCACGAGGCGGGCCTGAAGCAACAGCAGCACCCCGAGGACACGGTCAATGTCGTGCACACCGCCGGACCCGACGCCGTGGAGGGCCGAGAGAAGGAGCTGACGATCGAATTCCTGCGCGCGGCCGCGACGGCATCGCCCATCACCGATGCCGACAAGGCCGCGTTCACCGAGGTCGCCAAGTTCTTCGCCGACCAGCAGGTGACCGAGGGCGTCTTCGACGTCGCACCGCATCTGATCGACATCACCACGTCGGCGCAGATCCGATGACCGCGCTCGAGATCCCCAGCGGGATCACGGATTCTGCCGATTCCGTGCCGCTGGATCTGGTCACCCCTCGAATCAAGGTGCCGCGGCGGCGATCTCGCGGCCTGGCGATCACTTTGCGCGCCCTGGGACCGCTCGCGATCCTCGCCGTGTGGTGGATGGCGTCGGCGACCGGCGTGCTCACCTCGGATCTGCTGGCTTCACCGCCGCAGGTGCTGCGGGCGGCCGAAAAGCTGTGGGACAGTGGGCAATTGTCCGATGCGCTGACAGTATCCCTCGGCCGCGCCGGGACCGGGTTGTGCTTCGGCGTCGCGACCGGGCTCACCCTCGGGGTCATCACCGGGTCCTGGCGGCTCGGCGAGGATCTGCTCGACTCGGCCGTGCAGACGCTGCGCGCCCTGCCGTTCCTGTCGCTGGTGCCGCTGTTCATGGTCTGGTTCGGCATCGGTGAGCAGGCGCGCGTCATCCTGATCGCCGTCGCCACCACGTTCCCGATGTACGTGTCGACCTTCGGGGCGGTGCGCACCTCCGACCCCAAACTGCTGGAGGCGGCCCGGGTGTTCGGACTCGGCCGACTGGCCACCATCCGGTCGGTGATCCTGCCGGGCGCGCTGCCCGCGCTGCTGTCGGGCCTGCGGCTGTCGACCACGCTGAGCGTCATCGCGCTGATCGCCGCCGAGGAGATCAACTCCACCGCGGGCCTGGGTTATCTGATGGCGCAGGCGCAGAACTTCTCCCGCACCGACATCCTGTCGGTGATCATCCTCATCTACGGCCTGCTCGGCCTGATCGCGGACATCGCCATCCGGGCGCTGGAGCGAGTGTTGATGCCGTGGCGCACGATCGGTGGTGCCCGATGACCACCGCGATCCAATTGACCGGCCTGTCGAAGACTTTCGGTGCGCGCCGCATTCTGGACGGCATCGATCTGCGCGTGCGGCGCGGGGAGTTCCTGGCGCTGCTCGGCGCGAGCGGCTCGGGCAAGACCACACTGCTGCGGATCCTGGCCGGGCTGGAACGCCCCGATTCCGGAACGGTGCTGGTGCCGAACGCGCGCACGGTGGTCTTCCAGGAGCCGCGGCTCATCCCGTCGCAACGGGTGCTCGCCAATGTCGCGATCGGCCGCCCGCGCACCGCCGAGACCCGGGCGACGGCGCTGTCCGCGCTGGCCGAGGTCGGGCTCGCCGATCATGCCCGGGCGTGGCCCGGCACGCTGTCGGGCGGGGAGGCGCAGCGGGTCGCGCTGGCGCGCGCCCTGGTTCGGCAGCCCGAATTGCTGTTGCTGGACGAGCCTTTCGCGGCACTGGACGCGCTCACCCGGTTGCGGATGCAGGACCTGGTCGGGGACCTGTGCGAGCGGCATCATCCCGCGGTGCTGCTGGTCACCCACGATGTGGACGAGGCCATCCGGCTCGCCGACCGGGTGGCCGTGCTGCGCGACGGGAAGCTGGTCACCGACGAGGTGGTGACCGTGGCCCGCCCGCGTGATTCCGGGGATCCGGAATTCGTCGCGTTGCGTCGTCGCCTGCTCGCCGACCTGGGCGTGGAGGTGGCGGCATGACGGTGCTCGCGGATGCTCGTGCGCTGCAACCGGATCTGGTGCGACTGCGCCGATCACTGCATGCCGAGCCCGAAGTCGGCCTGCACTTGCCACGTACGCAGGACAAGGTGCTGGCCGCGCTGGACGGACTCGATCTGGAGGTGAGTCTCGGCACGCAACTGTCGTCGGTGGTGGCGGTGGTGCGCGGGCGCGGCGACGCGAAACCGGTACTGCTGCGCGCCGATATGGACGCGCTGCCGATGACGGAGAAGACCGGCCTCGATTACGCGTCCCGCATTCCGGGGGCGGCCCACGCCTGCGGCCACGACCTGCACACCGCGATGCTGGCCGGGGCCGCGCACCTGCTCACCGACCGGCGTGATGACCTGGCCGGTGACGCGATCCTGATGTTCCAGCCCGGCGAGGAGGGGCACGACGGCGCCCGGCTGATGCTCGAGGAGGGTCTGCTCGACGCCGCGGGCGCCCGACCGGCGGCCGCCTTCGCCCTGCATGTCGGAACCGCCAGTCCGGCAGGGACATTCGGCCACCGCGGCGGGCCCGCGCTGGCGGCGGCGGGCACCTTGACCGTGACCTTCCACGGCGCGGGCGGTCACGGCGCCTGGCCGCAGCGCACCCTCGACCCGATTCCCGCGCTCGGCGCGGCCATCGGCGCGCTGCAGACCATGGTCACCCGCCGGTTCGACGCCCTGGACCCGGTGGTGTTGTCCATCGGCTCGGTGCACGCCGGGACCGCGTCGAATATCGTGCCCGACACCGCGACCCTGACCGCCACGCTGCGCGCCTTCAGCGAGCAGACCCGGGCGCGGCTCGGCGCCGAGGCCGAACGCGTCTGCCACGGCATCGCCGCCGCGCACGGGCTCACCGCCGAGATCGAGATCGTCGACGGCTACCCGGCCACCATCAACGATCCCGGCGAAACCGGGTTCGCCGCGGACACATTGACCGAACTGTTCGGCCCCGAGCGGGTATACGCGGAACCGGAACGGGTGATGGCCGCCGACGATATCGGGCGCGTCCTGGCCGAGGTGCCCGGCGCGATGATCACGCTCGGAGCCTGTCCGCCCGGCCTCGATCCGGCCCGCGCGGCCGGAAACCATTCGCCCCTGGCCGTATTCGACGACTCGGTGATCGCCGACGGCGTCGCCGCCCTGACCGATCTCGCACTGCGAAGGACCCGTTCGGTATGACACATATCGTGCTGCCGCGCACCCCGGCCCCGCCGCCGGTGCGCCTGCCCGCCTTCCTCACCGATCTGCGCCCGGCCCCGGAATCCTCGGCGCTCGCGCTGGCCCGAGCCGCCGACCTGGCCGGTCTGGCCGGGGTGCTGGTGCCCTTCGACCCGGAGGGCCCCGAGTCGCTGGTGACCGCGGCGGGACTGCTGCGCGCGACCCGCTATATCGAGGTCGTCGCCGAATTCCACAGCGACATAGCCACTCCGCAGTACGCGGCGAAGTTCTCGGCATCGGTGCAACGGTTCTCCGGCGGGCGGCTGGGCTGGAAGCTGCCGGTCGACGATCCGGGCCGCGAACGATTCGTGGCTGTCGCCCGCGAATTCTGGCATTCACCCGACGGGCTGCCGAAACCGCTGTCCGACACGGCGTTTCCGAACGTCTACAACGACACCACCGCCTTCGTGGAGGTCGGCCACGACCCGGGTGAGGTTTTCCGGCTGGGGGAGAAGGAGTCCGCATATGTCGGTTGACATCTATTGGCGGATCGCCATGGAGGGCGACCAGACCTCCCTGCACCGGCCGGGCAGCAGTCGCGGTGGCTTCGCGCCGCACCTGCCCGACGCGCTCGCGCCGGGACGCCGCGGCGGCGGGTGGGACGGGTTCACCCACACCGACTACATGGCCGAAGTGATTCGCTCGGCCGAGGATTCGGGATTCGTCGGCGGCCTGCTGCCCTCGTTCCCGCATACCGACGATCCCTGGGCGGCCGCCGCTACCCTGGCCGCCGAAACCCGGACTTGGCGATTCATGGTCGCCTTCCAGCCGGGCTTCCTGCATCCGGTGCAGGCGGCGCGGATGACCGCGACCCTGCAGCGCGTGACCGGCGGCCGCATCGTCTACAACATCATCTCCGGTGGTGGCGGGCCCGCGCAGCAGTGGTGGGGCGACGATATCGCCCACGACGACCGCTACGCGCGCACCTCCGAATTCCTCGACGTCCTGCGCGGGGTGTGGCATGGCGGCGGGGACTTCCACCACGAGGGCCGGTTCTATCGGGTGAAGGACGGCGGACTACCGGAACTGCTTGCCGGACAGCCGTTTCCGGAGATCTACTTCTCCGGTTCGTCACCCGCGGCCATCGAGGCGGCCGGACGGCACGCCAACTACTACCTGTCCTGGCTGGAACCGTTCGACGCGCTGGCCGCGAAATTCGACGCGGTCCGCGAAAAGAGCCCGAAGCCACCGAAATTCGCGGTGCGCATCGACATCCTCGCCCGCGACACCGAGGACGAGGCGTGGGAGCAGATCCGGCTCGGCTGGAGTGCGGAGCCCGACCTGGATGCCGCCGAGGGTGACTCGGTCGGCGCCCGCCGCGGCCGCGAATTCACCGCCGGTGCCGACACTTCCGACTTCCGCGCGCTGGAAGTGCAACCCAATGTCTGGGGCGGATTCCATCGCCTGCGGCCCGGGCCGCCGTTCGGGCTGGTCGGATCCTACCGACAGGTCGCCGACCGGCTGAACGAGCTGATCGAGCTCGGCGTGGACTCGTTCATCCTGGCCGGGGTCCCGCATCTCGAGGAGGCCCGCCGCGTGGGCCGCCACATCCTTCCCCTGTTGAAAGATCGTGCCGGAAAGGCGATTACGCAATGACCATCCGCATCGGCTACTTCCCGCAGAACAACACCCTGTGGGTGCTGCGACACCTCGGCATCCTCGAAAAGTCACTGCCCGATGTCGAATGGGTGGATCTGCGCACGCTCACCAACGCACGCGTCGACCCGACCTCGGCGCTACCCTCGGCGCACGGTGACCACCTCTTCGACGGCGGCTACGACGTCATCGGCACCGGCTCCACACCGCCGGTGACCGCCCAGGCCAAGGGGCACGACATCGTCTACCTCGCGGTCTCCGGGCCGCGCGTGGAGAACGGCCGCCTCGTCGTCCACGCCGACTCCGGCATTCACGAGCCCGCGGATCTGAAGGGCAAGCGCGTGGCCCTCGGCCACGGCTCCTGGCAGACCACCCTCCTGCTGCTGGCCCTCGAGAAGGCCGGACTGTCCTGGAGCGACATCACCCCGGTCGACGCCTACCAGGACGCCGCCGACCGCTTCCTCGCCCGTGACGTCGATGCCTGGGTCGGCTCCTATCCCTTCCTCACCGCCGTGGAACAGCAAGCCGAACTGCGTGAGGTGATCCCCACCGACGGATTGTTCAGCCACCGCTCCCTGTGGTTCACCAGCCGCGCCTTCGCCACAAACCACCGCGAGGAACTCACCGTAATCATCAACGCCCTCCAGGCGGCCGACAGCTGGATCCGCGACAACCCCGCCGACGCCGCCGCCCTGTTCGCCGCGGACGACGGACGCCCGCTGTCCGACTGGGAACACGCCCTGCGCACCCGCCCCTGGGGCCTGCTCCCGCTCGACGCCGATTTCCTCGCCGAACAACAACACGCCGCGGACCTCTTCTACGCCAACGGCCTGGTGGACCGGAAAATCCGCGTCGCCGACGCCGTCCTGCCTGAACTGAACGATTACGTTCGCACCTTGTCGCCGAATTGATCCACCGCCTGCACACTGGATACCGGCGAAGTGCGCGGGCGGAAGGAGCGGGGACGTGTGGAAGATCTGCAGCACCTGTGCGGTGGAGCACGAGGAATCGGCGCAGAGCTGCCGGATCTGCGCCGACGAGCGTCAGTGGGTTCCGGCCGAAGGGCAATTGTGGACCACCCGAAAGGAATTGGAGGAGTCCGGGCACGTTGCGTCCGTGACCGAGGTCGAGGCCGACCTGCTCGGGCTCACGGTGCATCCGACGGTGGGAATCGGTCAGCGATCACATCTGATCAGAACCGCCGAGGGCATGCTGATGTGGGATGTGCCCGGATACGTCGATGACGCCGCCGTGCGGACGGTACGCGAACTCGGTGACGTGGTCGCCATCGTCGCCAGCCACCCGCATCACTACGGCGTCCAGGTCGAATGGAGCCGAATGCTCGGCGGCGTACCGGTATTCGTGTGCGCCGCCGACCAGGAATGGGTCGCACGGCCCGATCCGGCGATCCAATTCTGGAAGGGCCATCTGAACCTGCTGCCGGGCATCACGATCCGGCAGGTGGGCGGCCACTTTCCCGGCAGCGCCGCCGCCCACTGGGCCGCCGGGGCGGACGGCCGGGGAGTGCTGTTCGGCGCGGACACCATCCAGGCCAACCCCGACCGCGAATCGGTCACATTCATGCGCAGCTACCCCAACCGAATCCCGCTGTCGCCCAGGGTCGTCGAACGCATCGCCGCCACCGTCGAGGAATTCGAGTTCGATCGCCTCTACGACAATTTCGGCAAGCTCATAGACCACGACGCCCGCGCCACCGTCCGGCGCTCCGCCGACCGCTACATCGCCTGGTCCCGAGGCGATTTCGACCACCTCACCTAGCCGACGCCCGGATGGACTCAGCTGCGGTCGGTGGCGGCCGCGGTGATGGCGTCGACGAAGGCGGGGAGGTCGCGGGGGTTGCGGGAAGTGATGAGGGGCCAGTCGTTTTCGTCGCTGCGGACGGCCGCGTCGTCGACCCACCATCCGCCCGCGTTGGCGATGTCGGTGCGCAGGGACGGGTAGGAGGTGAGGGTCTTGCCGGTGATCACCTCGGCGTCGACCAGGACCCAGGGGCCGTGGCAGATGGCCGCGATCGGTACGCCCGCGCTCGTGAGGGATCGCACCAGGGCGCAGGCGTGCGGGTCGGTGCGCAGCCGGTCGGCGTTGACGGTGCCGCCGGGGATGACGAGGACGTCGACCTCGACGGGATCGAGGCTGTCGATGGTGGTGTCGGGTTCGAAGGTCTCGGCCGGCTCGAGATCGTGCCGATAGGTTTGCACGGGTTCGGCTTTCGCCGCCGCGTGCAGCACCTGCGCGCCGCGCTCGCGCAGCCGGTCGCGGGGCACCACGAATTCGTCGTGCTCCACCCCGGTATTGCTGGTGATGATCGCGACCTGAAACCCCGCAAGTGGCCCTGGCATATCCGCTCCTGTCGCTCGGGACGCCTTCATCGGATGGGGCGTTCGAGTCGTCTCAGCGTGCGTATGCCCGTCGTTTCCGCCTCGAAACCGACGGGCGGGCGGCTGTTTTGGCGCGTTACCCGCGGGTAGGTCCGGGGTGTCCGTGAAATTCGATATTGGAGGTACTTCCCATGTCCGAGCACGACAAGAGCGGTTTTCGTGAGGGTGTCGAAGGCGCCGCGGAAGGTGTGAAGGGTAAGGCCAAGGAGGCCGCGGGCGCCGTCTTCGGTGACGACGATCTGCGCGGTGAGGGCCGAGCTCAGCAGGACAAGGCCGAATCGCAGCGTGAGGCCGCCAAGAAGGAAGCCCAGGCCGAGAAGGAGCGGGGCGAGGCGGAACTCGAAGAGCAGCGTCAGCGCTCGCACCAGAACCGCTGAGCTGACCGCGAATAAGTCCTGAGCTCGTGATCGGACCGGTGCCAATGCCGTCACCGGGACCGGCGCGGGTTCCAGCGCCATCGACTGGAATGGGGTCAGGCCGGACGGACGGTCGATGCGTGTAATCCGCGCTCGTCTCGTTCGATGGTGAAGGTCACCGGCTGATGTTCGGTCAAGCTGCGATAGCCGGGAAGGTCGATACCGGCGTATTCGACGAATACGCGCCGTGTGGGTTGCTGGTCCGGAGCGATGAAGCCGAAGCCTTTCGTGGTATCGAACCAGAGAACGACGCCGGACATACGAGATTCGAGACCGTCGCCGAGTCGGTCGTTCCTGGCGAGAATTGCTGGGGACATGGTCATGTCGGGATCCTTTCGGCCGACGGTGTTCCTGGTGCCGGGTGAGTTCCCCGGGCGACCACAGTGAAACGGACTGCCGCAGAAGGGATTCCGGGAGCGAGTGGGTCTCGACGCCGCTTGCGAATTCAGCGATACCGAATTGGATGTTTCATCGCGAGGGCCCGGGTACCCGGCCGAGGTGGGAAGGCGCGCTATCGAGGAGGTGCCCATGTCGTACGACAGTGCGGCGTTGTTGTCGGCGCTGGCCCGGTTCGCGCGGCTGTTGCCCGCCGACTATGACGTGGCGACGGCGCTGGATGAACTCATCGTCGCCGTGATCGAGGTGCTGGGGCTGTCCGGTGCGGGGGTGTCGTTGGTCTCGGAGGGACGCTTGCGGTTCGTGACCGCGCCCAGCGAACAGATCGCCGAGATCGAACGGGTTCAGGAAAACACCAGGCAGGGTCCGTGCATCGAAGCGTTCTCCCTTGATCAGGTGGTCGCCGTTCCCGACCTTTCCGAATATGTCGAGAAGTGGCCGGAGTACACCGCCGCGGCCGCCCGGCGCGGGATCGTCGCCGCCGCGGGCGTGCCGATGCGGCTGGGGGAGCACAAGATCGGGGTGACCAATCTCTACGATGAGCGGGTCC
Organism: Nocardia sp. JMUB6875; assembly: GCF_041154655.1. Lineage (NCBI taxonomy): Bacteria > Bacillati > Actinomycetota > Actinomycetes > Mycobacteriales > Nocardiaceae > Nocardia > Nocardia sp. JMUB6875. Next base: position 28,509 of record NZ_BAAFGR010000024.1, on the reverse strand, counting down.
GGGATTGGCCGGAGTCGGAGCGGGAGGCCGCCCGGGTCCTGGCCGATATGGCGACCGGCTATGTGGTCAATGCCGGAAAGTGGCGTCAGCAGCAGCAATTGACCGAACAGCTCGACAACGCCCTGAAGTCGCGCATCGTGATCGAACAGGCCAAGGGTGTCATCGCCACGGTCCGCGGCATCGGAACCGAGGAGGCGTTCGAGCTGATCCGCCGCTACGCCCGCTCCCACCAGGTCCGCTTGCACGCGGTCGCCCACGCGATCGTCGAAGCGGGCCTCCGGATCTGAAGCATCGCGTCGTTATTCCAGCTCGCCGATATTGCCGATCACGCGCCGCAGCTTGGCCTTGCCGTCGGCGAGGGTGTAGGTGACGCACGCGATCGCGCACTCGCCGAGGGCGATTCGGTCGGCGATGAGCTGCGATCGCTGCCGCAGCAGGTCCGCGGTCTCGGCCACGTGCCGGCCCTCCAATTCGTCGAGCGATTCGAGGCCTTCGCGGCGGGCAAGCAGGATCGACGGCGTCACCCGCTCGACCACGCTGCGGATGAACCCGCCGGGGACCACGCCGTTGTCGAGGGCGTCGACGGCGGCTCGGACCGCGCCGCAACTGTCGTGACCGAGCACCACGATCAGCGGCACGGACAGCATCTCGATGCCGTATTCGATGGAACCGAGCACGCTGGCGTCGAGGACGTGCCCGGCGGTGCGGACCACGAACATGTCACCGAGACCCTGATCGAAAATGATCTCCGCGGCCACCCGGGAATCCCCGCAGCCGAACAGAATCACCGAGGGCCGCTGTCCCGCCGCCAGTTTCGCTCGATCGGCCACGCCCTGATTGGGGTGACGGAACCGGCCTTCGACGAAACGGTCGTTGCCCTCGCGCAACGCCTTCCAGGCGGTCACCGGTGTCAGGTCGCTGGCGCGGCCCATGCGGCGCACCACACTGTCCTCCTCGGACGCGGCGGTTCCGGACGCGGCATCGGCGAGAGCGAGCGGCGGCGCTTCCGGCCGTGCCGCCGGATCCAGTCGCACACCGGACAGGCCGCGCCAACCCAACCGCATCGTCGCCGCGACCGCTTCGTCCTTGGGGATCGGTCGCCCGGCCGCCAGCCAATTCCGCGCGCAGGACTGCGCGGCCCCCACCAGCCCGACGGCCAGCAGCCTGGACCGCTGCGCCTCCCACGCCACATGGGGTGCGATCGCGCCGAAAACCGCGTCGATACACCGTGCTCCGGCCCGCTGCGCCTTTCCCTGTACGGAGGGCTCCTCGACCACCTGCGCGTCGAACAGCACCGTCGAATAGTGCTCGTGGCCGTCGACGAATTCGAAGTAGGCATTCACGGTCGCCCACACGGCCGAGCGGAGTCCACCGGCCCAGCACAACGCTTCGGTCAGTCCGCCCACCAGCTGGTCCACAGCCGCGTCCAAGACCGTGAGATACAGCTCCAGCTTGCTCGAAAACGACTTGTACAGCACCGGCTTACTGATACCGACCTCCGCGGCGATCTCCTCCATACTCGCCTCGTGATACCCGCAGTCGGCGAACACCTCCGCCGCGGCGGCCACGATCGCCCGCCGCCGGACCACTCTCCGCTCCCGGAACGCCCCTTCCATCGGATCTCACCTCCACCGCGATGCCCGCCCGGGGCGGCGGGGCCGCACCGAGTCTGCCAGGTGCCCGGCGATTCCATGACACGGATCGGCGCGCGGAGAGTGCCGGGCGGGAATTCACCTGAATGAGTGCGGATCGGGCTCCCGATTTGCTCTGTACCTATTGGTATGTACAGTGTTTCGGGTGAGCAGTCGCGAGAGCCTGATCGAGAGCACGCGGGCGCTGCTGTGGGAACGTGGGTATGTCGGGACCTCCCCGAAGGCGATCCAGCAGCGGGCCGGGGCCGGGCAGGGGAGCATGTACCACCACTTCTCGGGTAAGGAGGAGTTGGCGCTCGCGGCGATCCAGCGCAGCGCCGAGTTGCTGCGGCAGGCCGCCGAGGAGCAGTTATCCACGGAGGCAACGGCTTACGCGCGGATCGAAGCGTTTCTGCGACGGGAACGCGATGTTCTGCGCGGCTGCCCGATCGGGCGACTCACTCAGGATCCCGACGTGATGGCCACACCTGCCCTGCGCGCTCCGGTCGAGGAGACGTTCGCGTGGTTGCGCGGTCGGCTGACGGCTGTGCTCCGGGAGGGACTGGAGCGCGGCGAGTTTCCGGGAACGCTCGACCCGGCGACCACCGCCCTGACCATCGTCGCCGTCATGCAGGGCGCCTACGTCCTCGCCCGCGCCGACGACTCACCCCAGCGATTCGACGAAGCCGTCACCGGCATCCTCGGCCTCCTCGCAGCGCACTCCCGAACCGAATAGGCACCGCCATGCAGATATCGTCCACTGCCACAACAACACCCGCACCCGTCGAGTGGATCACCGGCGAGGCGTGGTTCGAGACCCTCGTCGCGCCGAGCGGCACATCGCGCACCCAGGTCGACAGCGTGCGATTCGCGCCGGGCGCGCGCACGGTCTGGCACCGGCATGTGCTGGGGCAGACGCTGACCGTGACCGAAGGCATCGGCCTCGTGCAGCGGCGCGGCGGGCCGGTGGAGACGATCCGGACCGGCGATACCGTCCGCATCGAGCCCGGCGAATGGCATTGGCACGGCGCGACTTCCACGTCGGGCATGACGCACATCGCGATCGAGGAGATACCCGAGCACGGGGCGTCGGCCGAGCCCGGCGCGGCAGTGGGCGAGTCCGAGTATCGGAACGGCGATCCCGCGAATACCGAACCCGCCGCGCCGGTCAGCCGGTCCATCGTGCTGGACCAGGCGCTGCCGACCGCCCTGGCCGTGCAGCGCGTCGAGGTCAGGCGCATCACCATCGCCCCGGGCCACGCGGCCGGGCTGCACGTGCACAACGGCCCGGTCTTCGGATCCATCGAAACCGGTTCCGCCGTCTATCAAATCGACGGCGAGCGGCCTGTCGTGCTGCGCCCCGGCGATGTCTTCTACGAGCCCGAGGGCGCGCGCGTCGCCCGGTTCGACGGGCAGGATTCCGGCGTCACGTTCCTCGGCTACTTCCTCCTCGACGCCGGGCAGATTCCCGAGATCGAATTCCCCGGGGCCTAGGTCATCGATGGTGCAGCTCATCGATTCGAGGCGTGGTAATCCCATGTCGCAGGGAGGACAGACGACAAGCGGCGTGGGAGTGCGCAATTGGGCCATATCGGGCGCGCCGGTATTGTCGCGCGGCACAACATTGACCAGCGGGGTTTCCTGCGGACAGCAGTTGGCAACCCCCTTGGACCGCCTCTCGCGGCGAATCATTCAGACTGAAACATCGATTAGTCAACGGTAGGGTGACCGGCTGTAATCCGCTTGTTGGCGGGTTGGCGCATAGCTCTATTGGGAGATTCATGAAGCAGTACACGAAGTATGTGGCCACGGCATTCATCGCGGCGGCGGCGACCGGTATCGCGGCGGGGGCCTCGTATGCGGCGCCGGCCGTGGATCCGGTTCCGGCGGTGCAGGATCAGCAGGCCGTGACGCAGGTGAAGGGCAGCCAGCAGGGTGTCGACTATGTGGTGGCGGTGACGCAGGCCGGGAATGGCATCATTACGCAGGTGACCGGCGGACAGTTCAGTGTGAGCGCCGATGGCAGGTCGGTGGCGCTGCAGAACGCGGAGGGCGCGGTGCTGACCCGCGTGAACCTGTCGAGCGTGGTCGGGGGCAAGCAGATCGACCTGGTTGCCGCGGTGGATCAGGACGGGCGGCAGCTGACGCTGACCTCGGACGCCACACCGGTGATGTCCGCGAAGGAGATCAGCGGCGTCGACTGGTTCATCTCCGAACTGCAGCACGCGGCGATCGGCGGATTGATCGGCGGGCTCATCGGAGCGATCTTCGTCGGCATCGGCGCGATTCCGGGCGCGATCATCGGCCTGCTGGTCGTCGGCGGACAGCCCCTGATCGACTCGGGTTCCGCCGCCCTGACGGGGCAGCCCTGAAAACGCTGATTCTCGGCGGAACCCGGGAGGCCCGGGAAATCGCCGATATCGCCTCCGGCGAGCGGGGATTCGAGATCGTCTCCTCGCTCGCCGGGCGCGTGCGCGAACCTGTGCTGCCGGTCGGCGCGGTGCGCGTGGGGGGATTCGGGGGAGTCGACGGGCTGCGGGAGTGGCTGGCCGACAACGAGATACAAGCCGTGGTGGACGCCACGCACCCGTTCGCCGGGGGGATCACCGCCAATGCCGCCGCCGCGGCGGCGAGCCTCGGGCTGCCGGTGCTGCACGTGCGGCGGCCGGGCTGGATCGAGCAGGACGGGGATCGATGGATTCGCGTCCCCGATCTGACGGCCGCGGCCGAAGCCGTCGCGACCCTGGGGAAACGGGTCTTCCTGACCATCGGCCGCCAAGGCGTGGCGGCCTTCGCGGACTCCGACGCGTGGTTCCTGATCCGGGCCATCGATCCGCCCGAGGGCGACGTGCCCGGCGATCATGAACTGCTGCTCGCGCGCGGCCCTTTCAGCGTCGAGGACGAGACCGCGCTGCTGGTCGAGCGCGGAATCGACGTCATGGTGACCAAGGACAGCGGGGGAGCGCTCACCGAGGCCAAGCTCGTCGCCGCGCGCGCCCTCGGCCTGCCCGTCGTGATGATCGACCGGCCGCCGCTGCCCGACGGCGCGCAACAGGTGGAAACCGTTGCCGCGGCCTGGGATTGGCTGCGCGCGCAGCGCTGAGTCGACTCAGGACAGTCGGCTGGTGCGGTCCAGCAGTTCGGGTAGACGGTCGAACCACTCCAGGACGGCCCGCTCGTAGCGGATCCCGAAATCGAGTGTCGCGCGCTCGAACGGGGACATGCGCTGCTCGTCCTGGCCGGACAGGTAGCCCGACAGCCGCTGCTCGTGGACCACGCGATTGGCGGCGACAATGCGCTCCAGCCGCGCGGGATCCACGAACTCGCCGAAGGACAGCGTCAGCAGCAGCGGCACCCGGATCGTCTCCGCGCCCGGATCGCGCGCGATCCATTCGGCGAACGCCTCGCGACCGTCCTCGGTGATGCGATAGGGCGTGCGGTCGCGGGCGCCGGACTCGCCCTTCTCGACGAGTCCGAGCTGATGCATGGCGGCCAGTTCCCGGTAGACCTGGCTCTGGGTGATGGTCCAGAAGTCGCCGATGCGCTCCTGGGCCTGCGCCACCAGGTCCCACCCGGACATTTCGCCGTGGTGGAGGAATCCGAGTAGGGACGCGGCCGTCGAATTGAGCGGGCGTCGAGCTTTGTCTTCTGGCACCGGCACTCCTTCCAGCCTACGTTCTACTGTGGAATATTAGTCTCCGTAGCGACGCGAGGTGAACACCCGGGGTCCACCGGCCGCGTCGAACACCGTGGTGGTGGACGCGCCGACGATCAACAGGGTTCGCATGTCCACCTCGGCCGGATCCAGCTCGGCCAGGCTCACCACCCGCACCGACTCGGTGGGGCCGCCGACATCGCGGCCGATCACCACCGGGGTGTCGGGCTTGCGATGCTCGAGCACCAGCTCGCGCATGGCCGCGACCTGCCATTGCCGCTGCGACGAGGCCGGGTTGTAGACGGCGAACGCCATATCCGCCGAGGCCACCGCCGAAATCCGTTGCGCCACCGTCTCCCACGGCTTCAGCCGATCCGACAGCGAGATCATGGCGAAGTCGTGCCCCAGCGGCGCGCCCATCCGGCTCGCCACGGCACTGGCCGCGGTCACGCCCGGCAGCACCCGCACCGGCACGTCCCGCCATTGCGGATCCGCCGACTCCTCGATCACCGCGGCCGCCATAGCGAACACGCCGGGATCCCCGGACGACACCACGACCACCTTCGCCCCGGCCTTGGCCATGTCCAAAGCCATTCCGGCGCGCTCGGATTCGACCCGATTGTCACTGGCGTGCCGCCGCTGCCCCGGGCGCACCGGCACCCGATTCACGTAGGTGGTGTAACCGACGATATCGGTCGCCTCGGCCAGCGCCTGCGCCACCTCGGGTGTGGTCCAGCCCTCCGCGCCCGGGCCGAGACCGACCACGACGACCTCGCCGACCGAATCCGAGTGTGCCGCACCGGAATCTGCGGTGGGTGTGGATGCCGCCACGGCCGGCGCAGGGGCGCCGCCCTGCTGTTCCGTCTCCGGTTGCGTAGCCGCCGTGCCGGTTTCCTGGCCGGTCAGCGGAATCTGCGTCGCGGGTTCGGGACCCGGCACGATCGTGATCGCGAAGTACGGGACGCTCGAATCGTCGACATCCGCCGCGCGCAGCACACGCTGCCGGGTCGAGCTGGCGCGCTCGACGTAGTAGGCGTCGGCGAGGCGGCCGGAATCGGAAAGCGCCTGGCGCACACCGGGATAGGTGCGCCCGAGCTTCATGATGGCGGCGGCGTCGGTCTCGCGGAGACGGCGGGTGAGCTCCTCCGGCGGCAGGGTGCCGGGGAGGACGGTCAGCACCTGATCGCCCTCGACCAGCGGGGTGCCCAGGGCCGCGGAGGCGGCGCTGACCGAGGTGACGCCCGGAATGATCTCGGTGTCGAAGCGGTCGGCCAGACGGCGGTGCATGTGCATGAACGAGCTGTAGAACAGCGGGTCACCGGCCGCGAGCAGGGCCACCGTGCGGCCCGCCGAAAGATGTTCCGCCAGAACGGCCGCGGCCGATTCGTAGAACTCGTCGATCGCGCCCTGATAGCCACCGGGATGATCGGTGGTCTCGGTGGTCACCGGGTAGACCAGATGCTCCTCGAGCTGACCCTCGCGCATGTACGGGGCGGCGATCGCGCGCGAGATGCTGCGCCCGTGGCGCGCACTGTGGAAGGCGATCACGTCCGCCTCACCGATGACGCGGGCGGCCTTGACCGTCACCAGTTCCGGATCGCCGGGACCCAGCCCGACACCCCAGAGCTTGCTCATTCTTGTTCGCTCGCAATCGCATTGAGGGCCGCGGCCGTGATGGCGCTGCCGCCGCGCCGGCCGCGCACGGTCAGGAATTCGACGCCGCCGTATTCGGCCAGGGCCTGCTTGGATTCGGCCGCGCCGATGAAGCCGACCGGGATGCCGAGGACCGCCGCCGGGCGGGGCGCGCCCGCGTCCAGCATGTCCAGCAGATGGAACAGGGCTGTGGGCGCATTGCCGATGGCCACCACCGCGCCGTCCAAACGATCACGCCAGAGTTCCAGCGCCGCAGCGGATCTGGTGTTGTCCATCCGCGCGGCCAGCTCCGGCACCCGGGGATCGCCGAGCAGGCACAGCACGTCGTTGTCAGCGGGCAGCCGCTTGCGGGTGACTCCCGAGGCAACCATGTTGGCATCGCACAGAATCGGCGCACCGGCCCGCAGCGCCGCGCGCGCCTTGGCCACCACATCGGTGCTGGACTCCACGTCCCCGGCCAGATCCACCTGCCCGCAGGCGTGGATCATCCGCACCACCACCTGCGACACATCCGCCGGGAACCGGGCCAGATCGGCCTCGGCCCGAATGGTCGCGAACGAGCGCCGATAGATCTCGGCCCCGTCGGTGAGGTAGCTGGCACGTACGTCGGACATGGCGTCCACCTTAGATTTCGCGCGCCGAGCGGCCATGAGCGGGTAGTGCGCCGGGCCACAGCGGGGATGCGGTAGGCGCGGAAGCGCGGTCGCGTCGTCGCCCGCGGTTCGGGTCAGGTGCGGGGACGTTCGAGGAGGCGGGACATGACGATGTTGCTGCGGGTGCGCCCGACGCGGGCGTTCTCGCGGATGCGCTCCACGGTGGCCTCGATCTCGGCCATATCGGTGGCCATGACGTGGACCAGCGCGTCGGCCTCGCCCGCGATGGTCCAGACGCCGACCACCTGCGGAATCGGTTCGAGGCTGCGGCGCAGTTCGGCGGGGGAGATGTTGTCGCGGTAGAAGACCTCGACATAGGCCTCGGTGCGCCAGCCCAGGGCCGCCGGATTCACCACCGCGGTGAAGCCGGTGATCTGCCCGCCCGCCACCATCTTGTCGACCCGGCGTTTGACCGCGGGCGCGGACAATCCGATGGCCGCGCCGATCTCCTGGAACGAGGCCCGGGCGTGCTCGAGCAGATGGGCCAGAATGCGCCGATCGAGATCGTCCACCAGGTGTTTCCTTTCGCAATCATGCAGATGCATCGGGTTGACGCAACGAATCGCCGTCGAATCCATGATCAACGCAACGAATCGCTATTCCCAGCGCAACGGTACGCCACATACCTTCAGCTCAGCCCCGTCCGCGCCGCTTCCGAGGGAGTCCCGTTGACGTCCGTCGCGACCCTGCCCGCCCGTGATCCCGCCGCCCGCCGCCCCAGGCCCCGCAGCTACCTCATGTGCCGTCCCGAGCACTTCGAGGTCACCTACGCCATCAATCCGTGGATGGACACCTCCGACCCCGTCGACCGCGCGCTGGCACTGGCCCAGTGGGATGCGCTGCGGGCCGCCTACGAGGCGCACGGCCATTCGGTCGAGGTGATCGAACCCGTTGCGGGACTTCCGGATATGGTCTTCGCCGCCAATGGCGGACTGGTCATCGGCGAGAAGGCGCTCTCGGCGCGCTTCGCCAATCCCGAACGGGAGAAGGAAGGTCCGGCCTACCACGAGTGGATGGCCGGTCGCGGCTTCGCCGAGGTCATGGCCGCGCGCGAAACCAATGAGGGCGAAGGAGATTTCGCGATCGCCGGAGACCGGATCCTGGCCGGCACCGGCTTCCGCAGCGCCCGCGGCGCGCACGAGGAAGTGGCGGAATACTTCGGAATGCCCGTGGTCTCACTGGATCTGGTGGATCCGCGCTTCTACCACCTCGACACCGCGCTCATGGTGCTCGACGACACCATCGCCTACTACCCGGCCGCCTTCAGCGGACCGAGCGCGCGACTGCTCGCGCAGATGTACCCGGATGCCATCATCGCCACCGACGCGGACGCGGAAGTGCTGGGGCTCAACGGCGTCTGCGACGGCTACCACGTCTTCCTCACCGACAAGGCCACCGCGCTCGCCGAGCAGCTGCGGGCACGCGGCTACGAGCCGATCGGCATCGACCTTTCGGAGCTGCTCAAGTCCGGCGGCAGCGTGAAATGCTGCACCCTCGAACTGCACCGGGTCAGAACGGCAGCCGGGTCCGGAACGGACTGACACCCGGATCGTGCAGCGGGTGGGCCAGGATCAGGAAGCGCAGCAGCATGATCGCGCCGCTGATCTGCAACAGGGCCAGGGGAATCTCGCCGAGAATCGCCGTGCCGGCGGACACCCACACGTCCCCGGCATCGGCGGTCACGATGTCGAACCAGGCGTCCACGAGCAGCGATATCCCCGTGCCGAACGCGGGGAGGACCAACACCACCCGCCGCTTCCAACCGAAATACGCGGTGGTCGCCATCATCAGCACCAGCACGATGTCGAACCCGATCCAGGCCAATGCCCAGTTGCGCGCGTGATACTCCGTCGGTAGCGAGAACCCCAGATACACGATCCACGGAATCAGCCCGATACACCCGCCGACCATCAGCGCCAGCCGCACCGCCCGATGCACCTTCACCACCTCGGGTCGGGGCAGCACCCGCTCCGGCGGCGGCTGCAACCGCCGGATCAACTCCCGGCGGTCCTCATCGGACATCGCCGCGATCTCTTCATCGCTGAGCTTCGACACGGTCATGCCCGCCTCCCAACCTGCGCCGCCTGCGGGTAATCCAGTCTGCACCAGCATGCGCGGCGGCAATACCGGTCCGATCATCAGGGAGTAGTCGGCCCACCGGGTGATGGCCCGCGATGGCCTTCCGCACGGGCGTGATGGGCGACCGCCCGCTTGCCAGGGGGTCTGACCTCCCATCAGCCCGCCGGTCAGGTGGTTCGACCACACCGAATCGGCGGGGTGCCGCCTGTCGGGCTACGCGGCCCCGGGGTCGATGCGGTAACCGTCGGGGGTGGCGATGATGTCGGTGACGTGGCCCTTGGGGCGGCCGCAGCGGCGTTCGCAGCCGGACCAGTGCTGGCGGCCGGCCGCGACGATATCGTCGGCGTCGAGGGCCTCCCGGGGGAATTGGGGTGCGCCGGTGGGGATTACGCGGCCGGAGTCGACGGCGGTGGTGACGTCGGCGCGGACATCGGTGAGGGATTTGGCGCAGCCGGGCCTGCCCGCGCAGGCGCTGACCAGCAGCCAGGGGGAGTTGGCGTCGAAGATCAGGCCCATGGGGGCGAGGACGCGGACCACCTGTTCGGCGGTCCATTCGTCGAGGTCGGTGAGGACCACGCTGCGCCACGGGGTGACGAAGAGGGGGCGTTCGACCGCGGCAAGGAATTCGGCGGTTCGCGCGGGGAGGGAACCCAGGCGCACGCCCGCGCCGAGGGCCACATTGCCGTCGTCCTGATTCAGCCAGCCGATCGGAATGTCCTGGCGCGGAGCGAGTTCGAGGGGTTCGCCGTCGGCGGTCAGGTCGGAGCGGGAAGTCAGCAGATGCTCGGTCAGTTGGGCGCTGCCGTCGGGGACCTCGTGCAGCCGCCACTGGCCGTCGCGCAGTTCCAGGAACCCGTGGGCGGCGGCGAGCATCAGGTCGACGGCTTCGCTCGGGGAGATGCGGATCCCGGAGTCCTTGCCCGCCAACAGAAGTGCGTAGGTGTTCTCGTCGATCGCGTGGACGCCGATATCGCCGCCGAGCCCGCTGACATCACCGCGTCCGTCATCGAGGGTGAACAGCACCCGTCCGGGCAGTTCGGCCAAACGCGGGTCCGCCTGAAGTCCCTCGTCGAGAGCCGGAACCAGCGGATGCACATCGGTCCAGCCGCCGACCCGGCCCGACAGGGGAGAAGCGATGATGTTCCGCACCCGCTCATGGGTGGCGCTGGGCAGCAGCCCGGCCTCGGTGAGCCGCTCCCCGAGGGTCGCGGCGTCCCGCACCTGCCGGAACTGCACATTGCCCCGCGAGGTGAGCTCGATATTGCCGTCACCCAGATCGACGGCCGCCGCGGCGAGCGCCTGCAGCTGCTCGGGGGAGAGCCGTCCACCGGGCACACGAATACGGGCGAGGGGACCATCGGCCGCTTGATGCAGGCGCAGCACGCCCGGGCAGGAATCGGGATCGGTTCGCGTCATGACGCCCCCAGCCTACGGAGGATCCCGAGGTCGAGCATCCACCGGGCATCACTTGTATCCAAATTTAGAGATATTGCGATCTAAGTATGAATTGCAAAGTGTCAAACAACCGCGAACAACTGCTCGACATGGAAGATCCCGGGGTGGTTGGCCCCGGGATCTGGTTGGTGGGGAGTATTCGGGTCAGCGCATGCGGTGGGGTTCGATGGCCTTCGGCGCGCCGCGGCGGCGGGCGAAGGCGGGGGTGGCTTCCCAGGTGTCGTTGAGCAGGCTGGGGACATTGTGGTGCTCGACGTGGTCGCGGTGGACGGTCGTGGTCATGACCGTGAGGCCGAAGAGGAGGGTGGCCGCGCAGACGATGCCGGAGATCATGGCCCACTGCGAATGACCGGAGCCGGCGGCCGTGAGGGCCATGGCCAGCGTTGCGAAGGCAACCAATGCGCAAAAGTATCCCGACCAGGCAGCAAAGCGGTTCCGCCTGACCCATCCTGGAGTGGTTGGCATACCGGCAGCATACGGAAGGACTGGTCGGTCTCCCAGGTCTGTGAGCGAGCCTTTGCCGCACTGTGATCCGGGCGGGTTGCCGGTGCGGGGGAGGGCTCGCGATAGCATCGGCGAGCTCGTCGAACGGAAGAAACCGGTGCAATTCCGGTGCGGTCGCGCCACTGTGACAGTCAGACCTTCCGGCGGGCGCCGAACCATGCTGGGCGCGTCACCCTAGGAAGGCCGAAACCTGTGATCCTGCTGCTGTCCACCTCCGATACCGATCTGCTGAGCGCGCGCGCCAGCGGCGCCGACTACCGGCTCGCCAATCCCGCGCGCCTGCTGCCGGAGGATCTGCCCGGTCTGCTCGACGGCGCCGAGCTGGTGATCGTGCGCATCCTGGGCGGCAAGCGCGCCTGGGAGTCCGGGCTGGAGACGGTGCGCGCCAGCGGAATTCCGATGGTCGCCCTCGGCGGTGAGATCGCCCCCGACGCCGAGCTCATGGAGTGCTCGACCGTGCCGGGCGGTGTGGCCGCGGACGCGCACAACTACCTCGCCGCGGGCGGGCCGCGAAACCTGTTGCAGCTGCACAACTTCCTGTCCGACACGGTGCTGCTCACCGGACACGGCTTCGAACCGCCCGTGGAGATGCCGAGCTGGGGTGAACTGGAACGGGATTCGCGTCCAGTGGCGGCGGACGCCCCGACGGTGGCGGTCGCGTACTACCGCGCCCAGCATCTGGCCGGGAACACCGGCTACATCGACGCGCTGTGCGGGGCCATCGAGGACAAGGGCGCGCGGGCGCTGCCGGTGTACTGCGCCTCGCTGCGCACCGCCGAACCCGAACTGCTTGCCGAACTGCGCAAGGCCGACGCGCTCGTGGTGACCGTGCTCGCGGCCGGTGGCACCAAGCCCGCCACCGCGTCGGCGGGCGGCGATGACGAGGCCTGGGACGTCGGCGCGCTCGCCGACCTGGATGTGCCGATCCTGCAGGGCTTGTGCCTGACCAGCGGCCGAGAGCAGTGGGAGGCCAATGACGACGGCCTGTCCCCGCTGGATGTGGCCACGCAGGTGGCGGTGCCGGAATTCGACGGGCGCATCATCACGGTCCCGTTCTCGTTCAAGGAATTCGACGCCGACGGTCTCTCGACCTATGTGCCCGACGCCGAGCGCGCCGCCCGGGTGGCGGGCATCGCGGTGCGGTACGCGCGGCTGCGCCACATTCCGGCCGCCGAGAAGAAGATCGCGCTGGTGCTGTCGGCCTACCCGACCAAGCACGCCCGCATCGGCAATGCGGTCGGCCTGGACACTCCGGCGAGCGCGATCAAGCTGCTCACCGAGATGCGTTCGGCCGGTTACGATCTGGGCGCGGAGGGGGAGATCCCCGGCCTGGAGCAGGGCGACGGCGACGCGCTGATCCACGCGCTCATCGCCGCGGGCGGACAGGATCCGGACTGGCTGAGCGCCGAACAGCTGGAGGGCAACCCGATTCGCATCGGCGCCGACCTCTACACCCGGTGGTTCGAGACGCTGCCCGAGGATCTGCGCGAGGCCGTGATCGAGGCGTGGGGTCCGCCGCCCGGTGAGCTCTACGTCGACCGCTCCGCCGACCCCAAGGGCGAAATCGTCATCGCCGCACTGCGTTTCGGCAATGTGGTGCTGATCGTGCAGCCCCCGCGCGGGTTCGGTGAGAACCCGGTCGCCATCTACCACGACCCGGATCTGCCGCCGAGCCACCACTATCTGGCCGCCTACCGGTGGCTGGCCGCCCCGGAGGGCTTCGCCGCCGACGCCGTGGTGCACCTGGGCAAGCACGGCAATCTGGAGTGGCTGCCCGGCAAGACGCTGGGCATGTCGGCTTCCTGTGGCACCGATGCCGCGCTGGGCGATCTGCCACTGATCTACCCGTTCCTGGTCAACGACCCGGGCGAGGGCACCCAGGCCAAGCGCCGCGCCCACGCCACCCTGGTCGACCACCTCATCCCGCCCATGGCGCGCGCCGAAACCTACGGCGACATCTCGCGTCTGGAGCAGTTGCTCGACGAGCACGCGAATATCTCCGCCCTCGACCCGGCCAAGCTGCCCGCCATCCGCCAGCAGATCTGGACGCTCATGCGCGCGGCCAAGATGGACCACGATCTGGGCCTGACCGAACGGCCCGACGAAGAGGTCTTCGACGACATGCTGCTGCATGTCGACGGCTGGCTGTGCGAGATCAAGGACGTGCAGATCCGCGACGGACTGCACGTGCTCGGCCAGGCGCCCGCGGGCGAGGCCGAGGTCGATCTCGTGCTGGCCATGCTGCGCGCGCGGCAGCTGTGGGGCGGCGAGGTCAATTTGCCGGGTCTGCGAGAAGCCTTGGGGCTCAGCGAAGCCGGGGACGAGGCCCGCGAGCGGGTCGACGCCTTCGAACGGCTCGCGCGTGAGCTGGTGGCGGCCATGCAGGAGGTCGACTGGGATGTCGACTCCATCGACGCGATCACCGAGACGATGCTCAACGGCGAGTTGGCCGCGGCGGCCGGAATCGCCGACACCGCAACACCTTTGACCGAGGTTCGCAAGGTGCTGGGCTTCGCCGCCACCGAGGTCGTGCCGCGGCTGCGCCAGACCGGCGTCGAGATCGCGCGCATCCTGCACGCCCTCAACGGCGGCTTCATCCCGGCCGGGCCCAGCGGCTCCCCGCTGCGCGGCCTGATCAACGTGCTGCCGACCGGCCGCAACTTCTACTCGGTCGATCCCAAGGCGGTGCCGTCGCGGCTGGCGTGGGAAACCGGTCAGGCCATGGCAGATTCGCTGCTCGAGCGGTACCTGGCCGATCACGGCGAGTACCCGCGCTCGGTGGGCCTGTCGGTGTGGGGCACCTCGGCCATGCGCACCTCCGGCGACGATATCGCCGAGGTCTTCGCGCTGCTGGGCGTGCGGCCGGTGTGGGACGAGGCCAGCCGCCGCGTCACCCGGCTCGAGGCCATCTCCCTCGAGGAGCTGGGCCGCCCGCGCATCGACGTGACCGTGCGCATCAGCGGCTTCTTCCGCGACGCCTTCCCGCACGTGCTCGCCCTGCTCGACGACGCGGTGCGCCTGGTCGCCGAGCTCGACGAGCCCGCCGAATCCAACTACGTGCGCGCCCACGCCCAGGCCGACCTGGCCGAGCACGGCGACGAACGCCGCGCCACCACACGGATTTTCGGCTCCAAGCCGGGCACCTACGGCGCGGGCCTGCTGCAGCTCATCGACTCCAAGAGCTGGCGCACCGACGATGACCTCGCGCAGGTGTACACGGCCTGGGGTGGTTTCGCCTACGGCCGCGATCTCGACGGCGCCCCCGCCGCCGACGACATGCGCACCGCGTACCGGCGAATCGCGGTGGCGGCCAAGAACACCGACACCCGCGAGCACGATATCGCCGACTCCGACGACTACTTCCAGTACCACGGCGGCATGGTCGCCGCGGTGCGCGCGCTCACCGGGAAGAACCCGGAGGCCTACATCGGCGACAGCACCCGCCCGGACGCCGTGCGCACCCGCACCCTGTCCGAGGAGACCACCCGGGTGTTCCGGGCCCGCGTGGTGAACCCGCGCTGGCTCGAGGCCATGCGCCGGCACGGCTACAAGGGCGCGTTCGAGATGGCCGCCACCGTCGACTACCTGTTCGGCTACGACGCAACCACGAATGTGGTCGCCGACTGGATGTACGAAAAGCTCGCCGAATCCTATGTATTCGACGAGACCAACCGGAAGTTCATGGAACAGTCGAATCCCTGGGCCCTGCACGGTATTGCGGAGCGTTTGCTGGAGGCGGCGGAGCGGAAACTCTGGGAGCAGCCCGAGAGCGAGACCCTCGATCGGCTGCGGCAGATCTATCTGGAGACCGAAGGCGAACTGGAGTAAGCGAATTCGACCGGTCGGATGGCCGGTGACGGCGTGTCGGGGTGACGCGCAGGGCTATCGAGAAAAGGTAGGACAAAGGCGGACAACCCCGGCACCTCGGTCTTCCCTGTGTATGTCCTTAAGAGGATCATAAGAATCGACCCGGCTTCGTACTCGGGGAGGCGTCGGGTCGCCCGCCGATGTTCCAATGGCGTTGGCGGGTTCGATAATTCGATGTGGAATTCCCCGATTCGCCGCGCTATCGCGTCCGCGAATTCGAGTTGCAGTGTTCCGGCGTTTCCCCAGGGATTCGCCCGCTCGGCCCTGCGGTGAATCGGCTCTTCGATTGCAGGGAACCATCATGAGAATTGCCAAAATCGCCGCTACCGCTTTACTTTCCGTCGCCGCCCTGTGTGTCGCCACGGTGACCGCACACGGTGAACCCGTCCTCGCCGCGCCCGGCATCACCGGCAGCGATCAGGGCGTGAACTACTCCATCGCCCTGGCTCCGGACCGCAGCGCCGTCACCACCACCCTCGCCGCGGGCCACTTCGAGCTCGCCGGCGCCGCGGTGAACGTGATCGCGCCCTCGGGCGAGATCATCGGCTCGCTGCCGCTGGTCTACCAGGCCGCCGACCGCGTCCTGACCGTCGTCCCCGACCTGAGCGCGGGCGGCACCGAATTGACCGTGCGGCCCAGTAATCCCGCCGATCTGGCCACCCCGACCGCCGAGGTGGTGGCGCTGCAGAATGTCGCCAATGCCGGATCGATCGTGGCGGGCGCGCTCATCGGCTGCGTGGTCGGCGCGGTGATCGGGTTCTTCTTCTTCGTGGTCGGCGCCATCGTCGGCTGCTTCGTCGGAGGCATCCTGGGCGCGGTCATCGCCGGAGATCAGCCTTAACCGGGAAGGAGCACACTGCCGCCGCCGGACCGGTCCCCGTCGGTTCGGCGGCTCCGCGCTGCGTGAAATCGTGGCGGCGTGCGCGAAAACCGTTATGCCGGAGCGATTTCGATGCCGATGGTGCCCGCGTCGCCGCGGCGCAGCTTGCTCAGGGTGATGGTCAGCCAGCCCATGATCCCGTAGCGGCGCTTGATCAGATCGCGCACCCGCTCCGAGCCGGGCGCGTCGAGGATCAGCGCCGACCCCTTGTACAGCTCGCCGTGGGTCTTGCCCCGGAAATCGCACGGCTGCACCGTGACCTCGGGATTGCGCCGGATGCGCTTGACCTTCCAGCTGTCGGTGACCGTCCAGACATACAGACGGCCCTCGTCGAGCACGGCCCACACCGGCGTACCCACCGGGGTGCCGTCCTTCTTGAAGGTGGTCAGCTGCACATAGTTCGCCTTGCCCAATGGCTCGAACGTATTGTCCACGCCCGCAGCCTATCCGCTGAACGGCCGTGACGCCGATCACGCGCCGAGCCATAGGCGCGTACCCGCCCGGTCTCCGTACCTTGGGTTTCGAACCCGATCGGCAAGGAGGCGCACGATGGCGGCTATTTCGGTTCCGGTGCTCTGGGGTGGGGATCTGCCCGAGACCCTCGACTTCTACCGCACGCTGGGCTACGAGGTCACCTACGAGATGACCCGTCCCTACATCTACGGTGTGGTCGAGCGCCACGGCTACCAGCTGCATTTCGGTCCGACCCCGAAGGGCATGAGCGGCGAGGAGGCCCATATCGGCTGTCTGGTCTTAGTATCGGAGGTGGAGGAGTGGCATGCCGAGTTCAAGGCCGCCCTGCGGGCCCGCTACGGCAAGGTGCCGGTGAAAGGCGCGCCGCGCATCACGCGGTTCCGGCCCGGTCAGACCCGTTTCACGGTCGTGGACCCGGTCGGCAACAGCGTCATCTATGTCCAGCCCGATGAGCCCGACCCCGAATACGGCGGTTCCAAGCAGCTCGAGGGGCTGGCGCGGGTGCTCGACAACGCCCGCATCTACCGCGATTCGAAGCTCGATGACGCCACCGCGACCCGCGTCCTCGAGACCGGTCTGCGTCGCTTCGCCGCGACGGCCCCGCTGCTCGACCAGGCGCGAGCCCTGGCCATGCTGGGCGAAATCGCCGCTGTGGCAGGCGATTCCGACCGGGTTGCCGAACTGCGGGCGCGGATCGAGGCGCTGGGCCTCTCGGCGGCCGACCGGGCCGCGCTGGCGGAGGACCTGCGTGCGATCACCGACGCCGGTCAGTGATCAGACCGGCTGCGCGCCGACCATGCGCAGCGCCAGGGCGGCGTAGTCCGCGCCGATCTGGTTGGGTGTGCGGCGATAGTCGGGGGAGTACCAGCGGGCGGTGTCCACGCACAGTGACATGAGAGCCAGCGTGGTGGCGTGGGTGTCGTCGACGTCGAAGACCTTGTCGGCCACACCCTGGGCGACCAGATCCCGGACCAGTCGGTGGATGGCGATCTGGATGTCGATGACCTCGGCCCGATGCTCGTCGGTCAGGTCGGTGAGGTGGTGCAGCACCACCTTCACCGACGCCGCGTGCTCGGCATGCCACACCGTCAGGTCGCGCACCACCGCGGTGAGATGGTCGGCGGGACTGCCCGGCCCGGCGGCCGCGGCCGTGGCGACCTGCTGGGTCAGGCGCATCGAGGACAGCGAAATGCGGTAGAGCACTTCCTCTTTGGAGCCGAAGTGCACATACAGGCCCGCGGGGCTGAGCCCGGCGCGGGCCGCGATATCGCGGGTGGTGGTGGCGTGGAAGCCGCGTTCGGAGAAGGCGTCGATGGCGGCCAGGAAGATGCGGCGCTGGCCTTCGGGGAAGCGGCGCTGGGACAGTTCGAGATGCGCTACCGCGGCGGTGTCGCGCCCGCCGTTCTCGGCGCTCGGCGCCACGTCGTCGTTACCCATCGAATGAGTATCTCCCAGTGAATGTTTCATCCCACCACCGGCCGGGCCCGAGGGCGGCCCGGCCGGTGCGGCGCGCCGGATGGTGTGGAGGCGCGGAATCCGGCGCGCCGGGACGGGTGGCTACTTGGCGGCCGTGGGCGGGGTGAAGGGGGCGTTGATGGTGGTGAAGTACTGCACGGCGGCGGCGATCACGGCCGGGGCGGTCACGAACAGCTGACCGGCGATGGTGCCCAGGAAGCCGACGGTGGCCGCGCCGAGCACGCAACCACCCAGCGGGCCCAGCCCGAACAGAGTGGCCAGCACACCGGTGGCCACCAGGCCCACGCCCGCACCGACGACGCAGCCCACCGCCGCGCCACCGAGACCGCCGACCAGGGTGCCGACGGTCGCGCCCATGGTGATGGTCTGGGCCAGCCGGTTCCAGGCGGCTTGCTCACGGTCGTACTGGGTCTTCCACGGAGCCTGATCCTCATAGGGGAGCGACACGGGCTTATAGACGGCGTGCGCCTCGTCGAACTGCGGGGTGAGGGTGGCGACGTGGTTGTCGACCCGGGCGGCGATCGGGAAGACGAAATCGTCCACGCGGAAGGACAGTTCGGTGCCCGCGACCACGGTGCCGTCCGCGCCCTTGATGGTGAAGACACCGTTGTCGACGCCCAACGAGCCGATATCGGTGCGGATGGTCATGGTGCCGTCCTCGGCGGTGTTGGCCACGTAGTTCACCGGGGCCTGATCGGCCGGGGCCGGGGCGGCATTGGCCGTTCCGCAACCGATGACGGCGGAGCCGATCAACAGGGCGGAGGTGGCGGCGATTTTCCTCATCTGCGGGTCCTTCACGAGCTTGCACCTGGCGGGCCAGATGTGCACCGAACGAGCCGGAAACGACGTCGTGGGCCGACGTGGTTCCGGTCACATGTAAGCTAAGCGGGCGCTTAGTTCGGCGGAACGTTAGCTGGCTCACAGTGATGTGGTCAAGCCCACATCGAA
This sequence comes from Nocardia sp. JMUB6875, assembly GCF_041154655.1. Taxonomy (NCBI): domain Bacteria; kingdom Bacillati; phylum Actinomycetota; class Actinomycetes; order Mycobacteriales; family Nocardiaceae; genus Nocardia; species Nocardia sp. JMUB6875. Next base: position 9,234 of record NZ_BAAFGR010000024.1, on the reverse strand, counting down.
GAGCGAGTCGACATGAAGGGTTCGCGGCACGGAGAATTGGAGGGTTTTTTCGAGCTCAGGCCGCGCGGGTGAGGACTTGCGGGCCGGATTCGGTGATGGCGATGGTGTGTTCGGAGTGGGCGGTGCGGGAGCCGTCGGCCGAGCGCAGGGTCCAGCCGTCGGGATCGGTGATGATGCGGTCGGTGGTGCGCGCGAACCACGGCTCGACGGCGATGGTGAGGCCCGGGCGCAGGCGGAAGCCGCGGCCCACGCGGCCGCTGTTGGGGACGTGCGGGTCCTCGTGCATGGTGCGGCCCAGGCCGTGGCCGCCGAATTCGGTGTTGATCGGGTAGCCGCCCGCGCGCGCCACCGCGGCGATGGCGGCGGAGAGGTCGCCGATGGTGTTGCCCGCCTGGGCGACCGCGATGGCCGCGTCGAGGGCCTCTTCGGTGGCGCGGACCAGGCGCGCGTCCTCGGGGTCGGGGGTGCCGATGATGGTGGTGACGGCCGAATCGGCGACCCAGCCGTCGATGCTCACGGCGAGATCCATGCTCAGGACGTCTCCGTCGCGCAGGGTGTAGTCGAACGGGAGTCCGTGCAGCACGGCGTCGTTGACCGACAGGCAGATGGTGTTGCGGAAGGGGCCGCGGCCGAAGGAGGGCGAGTAGTCCCAATAGCAGGAGACCGCGCCGCGCCGGCGAATGCGTTCGCGGACCACGGCTTCCAGGTCGAGGAGATTCACACCGATCTGGGCCTTCTCCCGTAGTTCGCTCAGCACCTCGGCCACGAATCCGCCGGTGACCCGCATGCTCTCGATCTCGGCCGGGCTCTTGAGCTCCACCATGACAACCTCCTCGAACGGTATTTTAATACCACCGTAGCCGGTTGCGGTATTTAAATACCAACCGTAGGGTGACGGGCATGGTCCGACTGCCGCTCACTCCCGCCCAGCTCGAGGCCGGCCGCCGCCTGGGGTCCGCGCTGCGGGCCGCGCGCGCGAACCGGGATCTGCTGGAAGTGGCCGAGAGCGCGGGCATCTCACCGGAGACCCTGCGCAAGATCGAGTCGGGGCGGCTGCCGACCCCGGCGTTCGGGACCGTCGTGGCCCTCTCGCGTGCGCTCGGGATTGCGCTCGACGACCTGGCCGATGTCTGGCAGCCGAGCCGCGAACACCGCTCGGCGTCCTGACCGCGATCAGTCGACGGTCAGCTCGACCGGTACCGCGATGACATCCACCATCGCGCCGTTGCGCAGCACCGTCACCGGCAGCGACCGGCCGATGGCATCGGCGAACAACTGCCGCTGAATGCCCTGCGCGTCACGGATTTCCGCGCGCGCCACGCTCAGCACCAGATCCCCGCGCCGCAGTCCCGCGCGTTCGGCCGGGCCGCCGCGCACCACCTCGACGATGCGCAGTCCGGCGTCCTGGCCGGTGCGCGCGGCCACCGCGGTGGGCAGCGGCGCGGGCACCCCGACCACGCCGAGATAGGCCCGGCGCACCCGGCCCTCGGTGAGCAGGGTGCTGACGATGCGGCGGGTGGTGGCATTGATCGGAATCGCCAGGCCCAGGCCGATTCCGGCGACCGCGGTATTGATGCCCACCACGCGTCCGGCCGAATCCGCCAGTGCGCCACCGGAATTGCCGGGGTTGAGGGCGGCGTCGGTCTGGATGACGTCCTCGATGACGCGGGCCGTGCGCCGATTGCCGACCGGCACCGACCGGCCCAGCGCGCTCACCACCCCCGCGGTCACCGATCCGGCCAGCCCCAGCGGGCTGCCGACCGCGACCACCAGTTGGCCGACTACCAGGCGGTCGGCATCGCCGAGGACCGCCGCGGCCGGTGCGCCGCCGCGGGCCCGCAGCACCGCCAGATCCGAGAGCGGATCCACGCCCACCACATCGAATTTCGCTTCCAGCCCGTCGGCGAACACCACGGTCCCGCCGCTGGACTCACCCACCACGTGGGCGTTGGTGAGCAGGAAGCCGTCGCCGGTGAACACCACCGCCGAGCCGCCGCCGCGGCGGGTCTGCACGCTGGCCACGTGCGGGGTCACCGATTTGGCGACCGCGATCACGGTGCGCGAGTAGGAGTCCAGGGCCGCGGCGTCGGGGACGCCGAAGCCGGGCTGAGCGACCGGCTCGGCGGCATCGGCGTTCTCGTCCATCGGCCAGAGGGCAGCTTCGTCGTCCATGACGACCACCATCCGATTACATGATTACGTTGCTCTGCAACCAGGATGCGCGCGGTACGACCGCCGCGACAACCGGTTCGCCGAGGGCGCAACCCGATTCAGCGGATGGTGTACTTCAGGTGGGTGACGCGCGAGCCGGGGGTGACCTCCGGATCCTCGAGCAGCACCGGTGCGTTGGCGAGCGCGCCGAACAGCGGGACGCCGCCGCCCAGCAGCACCGGCACCAGATCGACCCACACCTCGTCGAGCAGACCCTCGTCCAGGCACTGGCGGGCGACGTCGCCGCCGCTGACCCCGATCATCTTCTCGCCCGCGATACCGCGCGCGACCTCGACGGCCTCCTTCACCCCGCCGGTGACGAAGGTGAACGGCGACTCCGGGTGTTCGGCGATCCATTCCTCGGGCACGGTGTGGGTGACCACGACGATCGGCTTGTCGGCCGGATGGGTGCCGCCCCAGCCGTTGGTCAGGGTGAACAGCCGCTTGCCGACGATGTAGACGCCGACGCTGTCGAGCCACGCCTTCAGGTAGGCGGCGTCGTCGGCGGACAGGTTGAACGGGATCTCGGGATGGGTGCTGGCGATCGGGACATCGCCGCTCTGGTACCAGGCGAACAGGTGCTCGAATCCGGTTTCGCCGGGACCGGCGATGAATCCGTCGAGGGACATGCTCGCGCCGGTGACTACTTTGCTCATTGCTCTACTCCTTCAGCGATGGAACGAGAGCGGCGTGGAATTGCCGTCTCTGCGAGGTAGTCGGAGTCGGTATCGAGCAATCATCGTTGTCGGCGAAGAATTTTTCCCGGGAACCGAGATCAGGTGGCCTGGCTCACCGAGGACATGTGGAAATCGGGGATTCGCAAGGGGGGCATGGCGGTTCGGGTGAACCAGTCCTTCCACTCGCGCGGCAGCGTGATCTCGGTGCGGCCCGCTTCGGAGACTCGGCGCAGCAGATCCAAGGGGCTCTCGTTGAAGCGGAAGTTGTTGACCGCGGCGGTGACTTCGCCGTTCTCGACGAGATAGACGCCGTCGCGGGTGAGGCCGGTCAGCAGCAGGGTGGCGGGATCGACCTCGCGGATGTACCACAGGCAGGTCAGCAGCAGGCCGCGTTCGGTGCGGGCGATCATGTCCGCGAGGGTGGCGTCGGAGCCGCCGGTCATGAGCAGGTTCTCGCCGGGAAGCGTGACGGGAGCGTCGAATTCGGCGGCGGTGGCGCGGGGGTAGACCAGCGATTCGATGACGCCGGAGCCGATCCAGTCGGTGCGCTGCGCGGTGAGGCCGTTGTCGAAGACCGACAGCGATTCCGAGGAGGACGGGGTCGCCACGAACGGGCGGTATTGCAGGCCCGCGGCGCTCGGGTCGGAGTAGAGGGTGAGCGGAATGTCGGTGAGCCGCTCGCCGATTCGGGTGCCGCCCTTGCGGGAGAATGCGGTGTGGCCCTCGTGCGCGCCGCGGCCCTCCATGGACCAGGCCATGTAGATCATGAGATCGGCCACCGCCGAAGGGGGCAGCAGGGTTTCGTAGCGGCCCGCGGGCAGATCCACGCGGCGCTTGCCCCAGTCCAGGCGGCGGGAGAGTTCGGCGAGCAGGCCGGGGGTGTCGACGTCGGTGAAATCGGTGGTGCCGGTGCCGACCCAGGCGCTGGCCAGCTCCGCGCCCTCGCCGCGCTTGCCGTTGATCTCGACCGAACCGGTCGGCTGGACCCAGCGCCGCCGGACCCCGGTGGAGGTGCCCAGCCAGGTGGAGTGCATCTGGTGGTGGGCGAAACCGTAGAGGCGGTCGGCGCCGTCGAAGCCGGCGGCGAGATCGCTTGCCAGCGTGGTGAAGACACCGATATCGGTGGTGCCCGGCGCACCGGACCAGTCCAGCCCGCGATCGGGGGTGTCGGCGGCGTCGGGATCGAGCAGCGGCATGGCGTCGCGCGCGGGTTCGGCGGTGCGCGCGGCCTCCTCGCTGGCGCGCACCACGGCCTCGATATCGGCGGGGTCGACGCTGGTGGAACTCACGCTGCCGACGCGCGCGGCGTTGGGCCCGTCGCGGAACACCGAGACCACCGCCCAGTCCCGCGCGACCGAGGAACCGTTGGTGGTCATGGAGTTTCCGGCCCAGCGCAGCGACGCCTCGTGCGCGTCGGTGACGATCACCACGGCCTCGTCGGCGCGGGAGGCGCGCAGCGCGCGTTCGACGACCTCGGGGGCGGGGAGCACACTCACCGTGTCGGTCCTTTCGTGGAGATGACGCTGCCTACTGTCCGGCCTCGGCGCGGGTATTGAGAATATTGATGCCGCGCACCAGCACCGACGGGCAGCCGTGCGAGACCGCCGCCACCTGGCCGGGTTGCGCCTTGCCGCAGTTGAACGCGCCGCCGAGCACCCAGGTCGAGGGCCCGCCGATGGCCTCCATCGATCCCCAGAAGTCGGTGGTGGTGGCCTGATAGGCGACATCGCGCAACTGCCCGGCCAATTCGCCGTTGCGGATGCGGAAGAAACGCTGCCCGGTGAACTGGAAGTTGTAGCGCTGCATATCGATCGACCACGACTTGTCGCCGACGATGTAGATGCCGTTCTCGACGCGGGAGATCAGCTCCGCGGTGCTGGTGTCGCGCACCGGATCCGGCTGCAGCGACACATTGGCCATGCGCTGGATCGGGACGTGGTGCGCGGAGTCGGCGTAAGAGCAGCCGTTGGAGCGTTCGAGTCCCAAGCGGGGCGCGAAGACTCGATCCAGCTGATAGCCGACGAGGATGCCGTCGCGCACCAGATCCCATTGCTGCCCGGCCACGCCCTCGTCGTCCCAGCCGACGCTGGCCAGGCCGTGCTCCTGGGTGCGGTCGCCGGTCACATGCATGATCGGGGTGCCGTACTTCAGGGTGCCGAGCTTGTCCGGGGTCGCGAACGAGGTTCCCGCGTAGGCGGATTCGTAGCCGATGGCGCGGTCGTATTCGGTGGCGTGGCCGATGGATTCGTGGATGGTCAGCCACAGGTTGGTCGGGTCGATGACCAGATCGGTGGGCCCGGCCGCCACGGTGGGTGCCTTCACCTTCTCGGCCAGCCACTGCGGCATCTGCGCGAGTTCGCCCGCCCAGTCCCAGGTTCCGTCCGCGCCGGTCACGTACTCCCAGCCGCGCCCGGCCGGGGCGGCGAGGGTGCGCATGGTCTCGAACACGCCCGCCGACGGGTCGACGGTGATCGCCTCGAGCTGCGGGTGCAGGCGGACGCGCTGCTGGGTGATGCGGGAGCCGAAGGTGTCGGCGTAGAAGGTCTGTTCCTTGACCTGCAGCACCGACGCCGTCACATGATCGACGCCGTCGGCGGCCTGCAACCGGTCCGAATAGTCCAGCAGCAGCGCCACTTTCTCCGGTGTCGGCACCGAGAACGGATCGACCTCGTAGGGCGAGACGTATTCGACGCCGTCATAGCGCGGCTCGGAGGCCAATTCGACGCGCTCGCGGTTCAGCGCGCGCAACGTGGTGGCGACCGTGACCGCGCGGCGCGCCACCTCGGCGGCGGTGTCGGTGGTCAGGTCGGCGTGCGAGGCGAAACCCCAGGTGCCGTCGACGATCACGCGCACCGCGAACCCGAGATCGATACTGTCCGACACCGATTCGACACGCCCGTCGCGCAACCTGATGGACTGCTGCACAAGTCGATGCACACGCAGGTCGGCGTACTCCGCCCCGGCCGCGCGGGCCGCGCTCAACGCGGCGTCGGCGAGCGCGGACAGCGGCAGCGCGCGGAACTGGTCGTCCACGACAGCGGTAGCGATGCTCACCCGCACCACGCTAGAGGGCGACACGCCGCAGCGACAAGAATCGACTCACCCCGCAAGAAATATCAGACCGCGCAAACCTGCATACGCTGCAACAATGCGCGAAGTGCCAACGCGCACACGGTGAAACGGCACGCACAACGGCTGGACATGCGACGTTTTGCTGACCGGATGCCGTACTGTCTGCCCGCGTGCCGCCATCCGCACTCCGCGATCGCAAACGGGAACGCACCCGCCGAGCCCTGCTCGAAGCCGCCGTCGAACAGTTCGAGAGCCGAGGATACGAGGCGACCACCGTCGCCGATATCGCGGCCGCCGCCGAAGTCGGCACGAGAACGTTCTTCAACTACTTCGCCAGCAAGGAGGAACTACTGTTCCCCGAGCCGGACGAAAGAGTGCAGGCCGCCGTGCGCGCCATCGCCACCCGCCGGCCCGGGGAACGCCCCGTCGAGGTGCTGCTGCGCGCGTTGCGCGCCGCCGGTGACAATCCCGGCGACCACCTCGGCGACACCCTCGCCGCGCGGATCGCCGTACTGCGCGCGCAGGTTTCGCGCACCGTGCCCGCGGTGAGCGGCCGCGCCGCCTACGCGCAGCTGGCCTCGCAGCAGGAGATCGCGCGCCAGCTGCGTGCCGCCTTCCCCGAGGAACTCGACGATGTCGGCGCGGCCGCGCTGGTGGGCGCGGTCGTCGGGGCCGTGTCAGGGGCGCTGACCGTGCTGTTCCAGCGGCCCGGGCTCGCCGAGGACGGCGAAGCGCTGCAACGCAAGATTCAGGAGACCACCTCGAAGGTGCTGGCGCCGTGGCTGTCCCAGCCCGCGCCGGAGCCGCGTGAACTGCCCGGCGAGCAAACGCAATTGCTCTCCGATGTCCCGCTACGCCCGGAGCCGGAAGCCTTCCGCCCGATCGGGACGGTGCATCGGCTGACCTCGGAGTCCGCGCCGCGCTCGCCCTTCGAACGCGCCCTGCCCGTCATCCACCGCCAGCCCGAGGACGCTCGCGTCTGACTTGCTAGCCGAACTGCTGCCAGCCCAGGCGGATGACCATGGCGATGACGACGACCAGCAGCACGGCGCGGACGAAGCCCGCGCCCTTCGCCAGCGCCATGCGTGAACCGACCACGGACCCGGCCACATTCGCCACCGCCATGGACAGGCCCAGCGCCCACAGCACGTGGCCGGTGCTCGCCAGGTAGATCAGCGAGCCCAGGTTGGAGCCGCAGTTGATGACCTTGGCCATGGCCGCGGCGCGGACGAACTCGGTGCCGAGCAGGGTGGCGAAGGTGATGATCAGGAAGGTGCCCGTGCCCGGGCCTAGGATGCCGTCGTAGAGGCCGATCAGGCCCGCGGCCAGGGCCACGACCAGGATCGTCTTGCGGCGGGTCGGGGGATGGGTGGCCATGGTGACGCCGACCGAGGGGCGCAGGGTCACGAAGATCGCCACGCCGACGAGCACCACCATGACGATCGGGACGAAGAACTTCTTGTCGATCAACGCGACCGCCGCCGAGCCGCACGCGGCGGCGATCGCGGCGATCACCGCGCCGGGGATCAGCACCTTCCAGCGCATCGGCACCTTGCGGGCGAAGGTGATGACCGCCGCGCTGGTGCCGGAGAACGCGGCGATCTTGTTGGTGCCCAAGGCCGTCTGCGGGGCCAGACCGGGCAGCACCACGAACAGGGTGGGCAATACGATCAGCCCGCCGCCGCCGACCACCGCATCGACCCATCCGGCCGCCGTCGCCGCGGTCAGCAAGACCGCCCAGTCCGCAAGGCTCACAGACAGACCCAACCAGAGCCGACTGCACAAGATCAAACCGGAGATCGCACCGCGAGTCGCGCACGACGGGGATCGAGGGATCGGACCGTAGGGTGGTCGAGTGCGCCGGTTCAGTTTGTGGCTGCGTGGCAAGCCCCTCATCACCGATACGATCCTGGCCCTGCTGTTGCTGGGCATCGACGTGCTGTCGGTGGGCAACAGCAGCTCCAAGGCGACCTATCTCGTGTTCAGCGTGCTGCTGGTGGTGCCGATCGTGTTCCGCCGCACCCACACCTGGGCCGCGGCGATCGGCGCGGTGCTGCTGTCGGTCGCCGCCTCGATGGTGCACGGCGCGGTCGGCGACATCTCGGTGCATCCGGCGCTGCTGGGGCTGGGCATCATGCTCTACACGCTGGTCGCCTATGTCGGCCGCCGCCAAGGGCTGATCTATCTGGGCATCCTCATCCTCGACAGCCTCATCTCGGCCGCCGCGATCGGGAAACCCAGCGGCACCGATATCGCGTTCACCGCGCTCTTCTACGCGCTGTGCTGGACCCTGGCCGAATTCGTGGGCGCCCGCCACGCCTACGACGCCGAGGTCGCCGCGCGCCTGGCCGTCGCCGACTACGACCGCGAACGCCGCGCCCACGACGCGGTCGCCGCCGAACGCACCCGCATCGCCCGCGAACTCCACGACGTGGTCGCGCACGCGGTCAGCGTCATCATCGTCCAGGCCGACGGCGCGCGCTACGCCCTGCGACATGATCCCGACACCGCCGAACAGGCGCTGTCCACCATCGCCGGCACCGGCCGCGACGCCCTGCGCGAACTGCGCCGCACCGTCGAACTACTGCGCACTGAGCATGCCCCCGAAGCACTTCCACAACACGGCACCGCCGGCATCGCCAAGGTGGTCGACATGATGCGCAGCGCGGGCCTGGACATCTCCCTCGAACTGTCCGGCGAACTCGACACCGTCACCCCCGAGGTCAGCCTCGGCATCCACCGCATCGTCCAGGAATCCCTCACCAACACCCTCCGCCACGCGGGCCCCGACCCCCGCGCCGTCGTCACCGTCACCCGCCGCGACACCGACGTCCTGCTCGACATCACCGACTCCGGCGGCGCACCTCCCGCCCCGACCACACCGGGCAGCCACTGCGGCCACACCACCGGCGGCCACCGCGTCGTCGGTGCCGGCGGAAACAGCGGCGCCGCAACCACATCCGCGCCCCCGCCCGCACCGCCCCGCATCCCCGGCAGCGGCCTGGGCCTGGTCGGCATGCGCGAACGCATAGCCGTCCGCGGCGGCACCCTCACCGGGGGCCGAAACCCCCACGGCGGCTGGACCGTCCGCGCCACCATCCCCCTGGACCGCGAGCTGACCGACTGAACGTCCACACACCGCCGCTGACCAGAGCATTCTGCTATCGGCCCCGGCCCGCGTGCGGTACCCGGCGGGACGTCCGGATAGGTTGTGGGGGTGCCGATCACCGTTCTCGTTGTCGATGACCAGGAGCTCATGCGCGCAGGGTTGCGG